>WQYZ01000097.1 GCA_009780985.1 Oscillospiraceae bacterium
AAGCTGCGCTTTTGTGAGATTTTTAACTGTCGCGCCTACATCGGCGTTGACTATCAGGGCAACCCCTATCAGGCAGACTTTGTGGTCGACCAACGTTTTTGCGTCGTCAGCAGTAAGTTTTTCTGCGGCGTAAACGTCGGAGTTCCCGATATCTACTGTTTTAGAAAGTACGTTGTTAAGCCCAGTGCCTGAGCCTCCTGCCGCTACATTCATTGAAATTTTCGGGTTGAGGCTCTTAAACTGGTCGGCTGCCATCTGCGCAAGCGGGTAAAGAGCGGAAGAACCCGACATCGAAATGCTTCCGGAAGTTCCCTTAGTGAAATATTTAACCGTCACTTTGTTTGCCGCCGCGTCATAACTCGCATCGGCTCCGATTGTTCCCGAAAAAGCACTTATAGGAATCATAGTCGAGTCTTTTATAATTTTCGGCGCTACATCCAAAGTTTTTGAACTTCCGTTTACGGTATATGTCTTTGAATTAATTGTAAAGACTACTGTGTAAGCCGCTGTTGTTACTGTGACTTGTTTTAACGCGTCAGACCAGGCAACGGTTGCGCCGAGAGTTTGAAAAACGACTTTTAAGGGAACAAACGTCGTGCCGCTTTCGACGACTGGAGCGACAGCAGGAGTAACTATATTGCCGTCAATCTCAAGTGTGATTGCTGAAGCGGCGCTTACGGAAAACACGCAGCATGTCAGCATCATTGCCGTTATTAAAAAAAGTGCTGTAAGTTTCTTGATTTTACTCATTTTATTTTCTCCTCAATATTTTATAATTTTAGGTTACAATGTTATTATAACATCCCCAATGTAAAATCTACAATCAAAGTTTCGTAAAATATAGGTAAGGCACTGTAAAACATAGGTAAAATCTTAATGGTTCACGTATTTCTCGTCAAAATAACATCAAAATAAAAATTTATTATTTTATATAAACACTATGCGACATTACAAACATTTTACATGTTCCATACGCTATATTGATTGCATCCGCCGTCTATATATATTATAATGTAACCATGTAACTTAAAAATAAATTGGAGTGGATTATTATGCTGATGAAAAAATTAGAAATGATTAACTATCTTAACAAACGCGATAAAAAAATTAAATTCCGGAAAGCGGAAGATAAATACACTTCTCTTCCGGCGGCGAAAAAAGCCAGGCAACTGTTATGGAAAATAAATTCGGGTCATCTGCCGCTTTTGCAGAATGCCTCGTATTGTTATTCATTCGTTTGGATTTTAGCCGGATTAGATAACCTTTATGAGAACAAAAAATATTACGTTGTGGATATTTATGACGATAAGACTTACGCGAGGATATTGAAAAACCCGGCGGAAATTTACAGACTACCCCAAGCCGGAGACAAAATTCCATATACTAAGCTTTACAATAATATAAATCGAATTGTGAAAAGTTTTTTAAGTCGTCAGAAACACGGTGAAATATGAAAAACAACGACTATTATATAAACAGGGAGCTGTCATTTTTAAAATTTAACAAAAGAGTATTGGAAGAGGCGGCGGATAATTCTGTTCCATTATTTGAGAGATTCAAGTTTGTCTCTATTTTCCATTCCAATCTGGACGAATTTTATATGATCAGGGTAGGCAGTCTGTATGAACAGTCGCTTCTCAAAGACGAAAGATTGAACGATAATAAAACCGGCTGGAGTCCGGGAAAACAGCTGAAAGAAGTTTACAGCATGACAAAAGAACTCTATGAGGAAGCCGATAAAATGTTTTTCAGCGTTTCGCATCAGTTTGAATCTCACAATATAAAATACTGCAAATTTGGAGAGCTTTCCAAAAGCGAGAAAAAATGGCTTAAAGGCTATTTCAACCGGGAAATTATGCCGCTGCTCTCGCCGCAGATAATAGATACAAAGCACCCTTTTCCTCATTTATTCAACAAAAACATATATATTATTTTAGAACTGAATTACGAAAATAAAAGCTCATACGGCATTATCGCGCAAAATAATAATATAGACAGAATAATAGAAATTCCGTCCGACGGGCGGGAACACAAATATATATTGTCAGAAGACGTTATATATCAATATGCAAAAGAGCTTTTTAAAAAGCATAAAATCTTATCTAAGTTTATAATAAGAATAACAAGAAACGCTGATATTACTGTCGAAGATTCGTTTTCGGATTACGAGAATTACAAGTCGAACAGCGATTACAGAACATATATGAATAATATTTTGAAAAAAAGGGGCAAGCTCGCTCCTGTCAGGCTTCAAATAAGCGAAAACCACAGGAATAAATTAAACGTGATAAAAAAATATATGTGCGAAAAGTTAAACATACTCGAAGATCAAGCATTTGTTACATGCGCGCCGCTGGACCAAAGTTTTATATCTGAGCTTAAAAATAAAATAGACAGAGGTAACAAAATTCTGACGGATGATATGTTTTATCCGCCGATACACCCGGTATTCCCGAAAGAAATTGAGAACGGCAAATCCGTTATAGAAACGGTTGTAAAAGGGCAAAAGGATATATTACTGTCTTTTCCAAAACATACGATTAACTTATATCTGAAACTTCTGGAGGAAGCGGTATTTGACCCCGATATAGTCAGCGTAAAAATAGTTTTATACAGACTTAGCGACAATTCGCAGATTGTAAATTATCTTTGCCGCATATCGGAAGCCGGAAAACACGTTACCGCAGTGGTGGAGCTTCAGGCCCGCTTCGACGAGGAAAATAACATCAACTGGTCGAAAAAACTGGAGGAAGCCGGCTGTAACGTCATATACGGCGTAGAGGAATATAAAATACATTCTAAAATCACGCTTATCACCAAAAAACGCGGAAATGACATAAAATATATAACTCACTTAGGAACCGGCAATTACAATGAAAATACTGCTAAATTATATACGGATGTAGGGATTATTACATCTGATATGCAGATAGGCAAGGATGCTATGAAATTCTTTAACTCCGTAACTACATCGAATCCGACAGATGGTTATTCATGTCTTTTGGTGGCTCCATTGCAGTTAAAAAACGAGATAATAAAACTTATCGGCGAGGAAGTAAAGAAAGCTGAAAGTGGAAAAACAGGGCACGTAAGATTGAAAACGAACGCTCTTACGGACAAAGAAATTATAGACGAATTGGTTAGAGCCTCGCAGAGCGGGGTAAAGATAGATTTGCTTATACGCGGCATATGCTGCCTGCTGCCGGGTATTCCGGGCAAAACCGACAATATCAGAGTTATCAGCATAGTAGGTCGTTTTCTGGAACATTCGAGGATATTTATATTCGGCAAAAATAAAGATGGTGAAGAGACGAAAGTGTATATAAGCTCTGCGGATTTAATGACGAGAAATACCACACGCCGTCTTGAAATTGCCGCTCCGATATGTGACGAAGACATAAAAACAGAGCTTGAAAGAATGTTCGACTGTTATTGGAAAGACAACGTAAAAGCCCGCGAACTTCTGCCAAGCGGCAATTATGAAAAGATTTCGGGGACATTCACGGATTATTACGACGCGCAGAATGAATTAATGTTAAGAGAACAATAGAAACAGCGGTCATATGCAAATTTGCATATTGATTTTTATATAAAAATAATATTTAATTATTTATTAAAGGAAGATTATAGATGAAAATAGGTTTACTTACAAGCGGCGGAGACTGTCAGGGGTTGAACGCCGCCCTTAGAGGCGTAGCGAAAACGCTTGCCAATTCTGTTCCCGATGTGGAACTTTACGGAATACAGGACGGTTATAGGGGACTGATTGACGGGATATGGCATAGAATGAAACTGCGCGAATTTTCCGGCATTCTGCGCGAAGGCGGAACGATTCTCGGAACTTCGCGCCAGCCTTTTAAGACAATGCAGGATATTATTGAAAATGATAAAAATAAACTGACAATGATTATGGAGAACTATAAAAAAGGAAAATTTGACGCTCTGGTTATATTAGGCGGTAACGGCACGCACAAAACCGCCTATGCACTGAGCCAGAATGGGGTCAATGTCGTGACGCTGCCGAAAACCATCGATAACGATATATATGGTACGGATTACTCTTTCGGATTCGACAGCGCTGTGGCAAAAGCCACGGAGTATCTCGACGTTGTTCACACTACCGCTGCTTCGCACGGCAGGATATTTGTCGTTGAACTCATGGGGCACAAAGTCGGCTGGATTACGCTATATGCCGGGATTGCCGGCGGAGCCGACGCAATTTTATTGCCGGAGATACCTTACGACATCCGCCATGTTATGAGCGTAATTGAAAAACGGAATCAACTCGGCAAAAAATTTTCTATAATCGCTGTTGCGGAAGGCGCGCTTTCAAAAGAAGAAGTGGAACTGCCGAAAAAGGAACGTAAAAATTCGGAATCTGCGGGATTTACGTCCGGGTCGTATCTTGTAAAAAAGTTAAGCGAACGTTTGAATCAGGATGCGAGGCTTTTAGTGCCCGGTCATTTCCAGAGAGGCGGCGACCCTACGCCGTCAGACCGTATATTATGTTCCCGGTTGGGCGCGAAAGCGGGGGAACTTATCATAAAGAAAAAATTTGGTTACATGGTTGCGTTACGGGACAATTCTATCGTTCCGATACCGTTATCCGAAGTGGCAGGCAAGTTGAAAACCATTCCGCTCGATTGCGAAGTTATCAGTCAGGCGCGTCTCATCGGCATTTCTTTCGGAGATACATAACATATAAATTAAAAAAATCTAAGTAAAAATAAAAGAGCCGAGATACAAATTAACGCAATAGATTCCATGTCTTGCCGCCGTTGGTCGTTCCGGCAATATAACTGCCGCAGCCATGCTCTCCGCTGAACGCAAACCCTATGTTTTGAGATGTGAATATAACGTCGTCGCAATCACACTCCCCGTACTGGTCGGGGCTTATGTAGATGTAATCAAAGGTTTTGCCGCCGTCCGTTGTGTGCATAAGTCCGTTCACCGTCCAGCCCGCTCCGTGAACTGTTGGAATCCAGCCGGTGCTTTTGTCGGTGAAATACAGTTTCATCGGCAAAGGGCGTCCGTCGCTGATAAAATCATTCACTTTCTGAAAGCTCATGCCGCCGTCCGTCGTGCGGTATAAACTTCCTGACACCAAATCTTCGCCGGAAAGTAAAATCCAGCCGTCTGAAGCGTTACAAAATGTAATCCAGAAGCACGACCCCGATAAAAAGTTGTTCTGATCGCCTTTGATACTCCATAATTTCGTCCAATTTTTACCTTCGTCATCGGTATAGTACACCACGGCTATACCGCTCAGATTTCCTGTCGCCCATCCTATGTCGGGATTCAGAAAACAGAAGTACGGAGTTCCGATGCCGTAACCATATTCTCCATAGGGCGAGTTGTTTGTCGGCGGCGTGATGTCTGTCCAAGTGCTTCCGCCGTCAGAGGTTTTGAAAATTTTATCGTCCTGCCTGATATAGCCGTTGTGTGTATCAAAAAATTGCAGTGAATTAATGTCAGTATTTCCGTCAAGTTGTTTCGACCAGTTTTTGCCGCCGTCGATAGTTTTCGCTAAGGATATATCTGTCCCTTCCATTTCTACCGCCCAGCCGGTCTGGTCGCTGACGAAATCAAGCTGCGTATAATCAATCGAGTCTGACGGCGCGTTCCATATCTGCGTCCAAGTGTTCCCGCCGTCCGTTGTTTTCAACAACTGCGCTGATAACTGCGATGGACTGGCGGCATATGGAGTGTTTAGTGCCGTTTCGCACAGCCAGCCTGTGTTGTCATTCAAAAAATACATAGCCGAGTAGTTTTTAACTGTGGCTCCGGCTGGTATCGCCATTGGATATAACTTCATGTCTCCAAAGTCACAGGTCATACCGGGTATATCAATCGCCAACGCGCCGGAACTTTGCGGATTTTTATATGAATATACATCGAATCCGGTTGTCGTTTCTCCGATTTTTTTGTCAACTTCGTAAGGCGCTTCTGTCTCTGACGTTAAAATCCCGCCGATAAAAATCGGAGCGATTTGATAAGTCTGACCTTCATAAACTGAAATATCGCTCGCGAAATAATCGGCGCGCTGATAATAATAATCGGCAATTGGAATAACGGGATTTATGAATTCAATCGCAATACTTTGCGGAGCGGAAGTGCCGACGGCGTTTGATATGTTGTTGACGCTGTATACTGTTTCCGTATTGTTATTATCCGAGTATAAAGGATTATACACATTGCCTATAGGTTTCGCTGAGACATCGGATTTATCATAAACAAGAATCCTGTCATTATCATCGCTCACAATTTTGTATATATAACCGTTGAAACAATAAAAATTGTACATTCCCGAAGCGCCGAAGCTTACACTCCCAAGGTTTGATGAATGTCCTGTCGGCACAGGAGAATTTGTAACGCTTATTATCGGTTGCATATCGGTATTACCTGTAGTATCGGTTGGTTGCGAAATCGAATTATATATTGTACTGTCTGGCTGCTGGGAACTCGAATAAGACGATATTATATTAAAATTGGAATCGTTAAAGGAACATCCCCCTAAAATAACAATCAAAATTAGCGGTAATGCTATTATTCGCTTCATTTTAATCACGCTTTCTTTATCGGAATTTATTAATTTTTATCATTTTAGACGCGAAATGTTAGAAAAAGTTCCTGATAAGTCTAATAATTGGTTTTTCCCAAAAATTAATTTTATCGAAACCAGCAGAAAAACTCTCAGAATAAGCTACCCCGAGAGTTTTATGTTAATTCAAAGAACCGATTTTTATTTTTAACTCGTATATTTTCTGTTCTATCGAACTTATGGTTTTTATAAATTCCTCATCGCTTTTCCCTGTCGGATCGTCCAACCCCCAATCCTCGCGGTATTTGCATGGAAGAAACGGACACTCTACATTACACCCCATTGTAATAACAATATCAACAGGCGGTATGTCGGACAGCAGTTTTGAATGCTGAGTTTTCTCCATGTCGATACCGTAAAGTTGTTTCATTAGTCGGACAGCGTCCTGATTGATTTGCGGCTTGGTTTCCGTTCCCGCAGAATAAGCCTCAAAAACATCACTCGCAAGATGTTTGCACAGAGCTTCCGCAATTTGGGAACGGCAGGAATTATGTACGCATATAAACGCAACTTTAAGCATATATTACATTCCCGCCTTTCTTCTGTCAAAATATTTCTTTTTAAACCATAACGCTACATTGACAAGCGAAATCATTACCGGCACTTCAATCAGCGGTCCGATTACCGCCGCAAACGCCTGTTCAGAAGCAATACCGAAAACAGCGACAGCAACGGCAATAGCAAGCTCAAAATTATTACTTGCCGCCGTAAACGAAAGCGTTACAGTCTGTTCGTAATTGAACCCCTGCCTGTAGGATATAAAGAAACTCGCGAGAAACATTACTGCAAAGTATATCAATAACGGAATTGCAATCCTGACAACATCAAGCGGCAGCTTGACAATGAACTGACCTTTGAGAATGAACATCACGACGATAGTGTATAATAGTGCGATAAGTGCGACAGGTGAAATTTGGGGTATAAATTTTGTCTCATACCACTCTTTCGATTTCAGCCTTATCAATATAAACCGAGTTAAAAATCCTGCGGCAAACGGAATACCAAGATAGATTAAAACGCTTTTCGCCACGCCCCAAATTGATACACTAACAATCTGACCGCCCCACGATAATCCGAGCCATTTCGGAGATACTGTTACAAATAAATATATGTACACAGAATAAAATAAAATCTGAAAAATCGAGTTTAACGCTACAAGCGCGGCGCAATATTCGTTGTCGCCTTTGGCAAGCGTGTTCCAAACAATAACCATAGCAATACAGCGAGCCAATCCTATAATGATGAGACCGACAGCGTAGTTGGGCATATCATTCAAAAGCAAAGCAGCGAGAATAAACATCAAAATCGGTCCGACAATCCAATTTTGAATTAACGAGAACCCCAATACTTTTTTGTTCTTTGCCACTTTGCCGATTTCTTCGTACTTTATTTTACACAGAGGTGGGTACATCATTATAATCAATCCGACAGCAATAGGGAATGATATTGTCCCTGAACTCATTCCTTCTAACGTTTTTGATAGGCTTGGCACTAAATATCCAGCAAGAACGCCGATACCCATTGCGATAAATATCCAAAGTGTTAAAAACTTATCTAAAAATGATAATTTTAATTTATTAATTTTAATCTCTCACTTTCCGTTTATTATTTGACCTCAATGCAGTCGCCGCAGCACAACGGTACACAAATGCCGCACCCTTTACATTTTTCCTCGTCAATTTCAATACGCGAGCCGAGTGGTTCATTTTCGTCTTCAACCCATGAAATAGCTTTTTCAGGACATTCAGCAATCGGTTTACAAATGCGGGGCTCGGATGAACATTTTTGCTTATCAATATATGCTTTCATATAAATCTAAATCCTTTCAAAAATTCTGATATTACCAACCTGCGGCAAACTTGCCGTCACATGGCTTGATTTCCTCAATAACAGCGTTGTGTTCGCAAACTGTTTTACATTTCATACAGCCCCTGCAATGGTAAAAATCAATCCAAGGCTTATCTATAACTTCTTCTCTGATGACGGCATTTTCCTGACATTTTTCTTCAACAAGACAAGTCGGACAATTTGCGCATTTTACGGGGTCAATCATTGCTCTTTTCATTCTTAAACTCCTTTGACAATATTTTGATTAACAGCATTTACCGCCGTCACTACTGTTTCCGCAGTCGCAAGACGGCTCTCCTCCTGTGAACCAACTTTTGATAATGGCCGCCGCACATCCTACTCCGGCGTTGACCTCTATTGCTTCCTCCGGGCAATTTAAAGCACAAGCCCCGCACTCCATACATGAATCTTTGTCAATGATTTGTGTTTTGTTATCAATTATATCGAATACGCCGTGCGGACAGACTTCTGTACAGCGTCCGCAGCCGACGCACTTCTCAGCGTTTAAATCAAGCGTCGTTACATTTTTAAGATATTTAAGTTTCATTTCGTTTTCCCTCTTTCCCCAAACAAATGAATACCGAGTGTCAATGCCGCTCCTACTGCCGCAGACCCCACAATAAAAGGTAAAGCCTTTTTCATTTCCTTATTCACTCCAGACGGCGACGTATATGTTGACGAACCTGTAAAATTCATGGCGAGATATGACGATACAGCGGGATATAATAATAATTTTCCTGCCGATAAAAGCCAATTTCCCCGCTTAAATTTCCCAGACAAACCTAAAATACCCGCCGTACAGCCCAAACCCAGTAGCCAACCTTTCAATGAGAAAGCTCTACCGGGTATAGCCGGAAGCAATGCAGGTGTGAGAACCGTACCCGCGAGAATCGCCCCGATATTCGAGGCAACATCAGATTTATCAAACGGTTTCGCCGCGAATTTATTTGCCAAGAACATAACACCAAAAACGGGTAATGTTATCTTTAATGCGGGAATTAACTCCATTGGCGTTAATACAAGCCTGTCCCACAACGTAAATTTTACTGTCCGCATTTCCTTTGTCGCTTTACATCCTGCGTCAATATACTCTTTGATGTCGCTTGCGCGTACCGGTCCGTAATTGACGTTATACCCTGAACGCCGCGCCACTTCATTCGCGCTTACGCCTGTTGCGCCAAGTTGCGGCAGTATTAACTTTTTATGCGATACATACTTTGAAAGTTCCGACGTTTCAATGCGATGTACTAACTCGTCTGTGCCGAATGTGCCTTTCCCCGCCGCGCACCACACGTTTATACCTTTCGTGTCGAGTATCAGAAGCCAGCAGTCCAAACCGACGAGATTTTTACGTAATGTGTCAAATGTCAGTTTGTAGTTTGCGCTCACCAGAACGGGTGAATTATTATCGGGTTTTCCAACAGCATACAATACCGGTTCGATTTTGTAATCCATGCGACCTATGCCCCAACGAGCTTTCCATGCGCCAAGATGGTCTTTGAATTTAAGAGAAGTTGATACACTCTTTACTGTCGGTTTAGGCTCGCCGCAATTCCCGCCGGATTCACAGCATGAGTTTACTTTTTTATTTTTTGCCATATTCGTTTACCTCGTAAATCTTGTTATAATTATTTGCATTGAGAATTGTCTGCACAATCGCAATTTATACAGCCACAGTTTTCAATTACAACAGTCAGTTTGATTAACAATTCTTTCGCAACAGCGACGCCTTCGCTTGAAATAGAGTAATGCGTCCATTTGCCTTCTTTCCGAGCCGAAACTATGCCGCTGTCCACGAGAATTTTCATGTGGTGCGAAAGAGTTGACTGCACAATATTCAGCTTTTCTAAAAGTACACAGGCGCACTTTTCGCCGCTCTGCAACATTTCAAGTATCATCAGTCTGTTTTCGTCGCAGAAAGCCTTGAAAACACGCGCATTATCCAAGTGTTTATTTTCCATGAATATTTACCGCCTCACATCTGTTTTTTTCGATATATTATATTATATACTCTAAATCGAATTTTGTCAATATGAAAATCGTCTTTTGGAAGATCTTTTTGTAAAATTATTTGCTCTTAAAACGGGAAATGTTATTGCTTTTCAATTATGAAACAATCAATATCAGTGCCCGGTGAATCGTTAGTATCTCTTAAAAATTTTATCGAGTTCATATGTTGTTTAAATAAAACTGTCGTAACGCGGCTTGGATTGGTCATAGGACAATGACCGGGGAAATCTAATCTTTCAATAAATTCGTCGTTAATATACAGGCTTTTATATTCAATATCACCGCCAGTATTGTGATATAGTATAGTCAGGGTGTAATATCCGGCAGAATAAATATATGCGTCTAACTGCACAAAATCTCCGATTTTATCAAGCCGGACTTTTTTTCCGCCCGAACTTAACGCATCATCAATTATTTTGGCGTTACCGCCTATAATACCGCCCTCAACTTCGCATACTACCCTGCCGTGTTTTGTGCCTGAGGGTTCACGCACAGGAGTACCTGTTTCGACAGGTTCACCGAAATTCGGAGTGCCGTCTCTGTTCCACGTAAATTTTTGCGCTCTTATATTACAAATCAGTGCTCCGGCTGAAATATCGCTGGTATTATAAACTTTAGCGTGATACACAATCCAATCTTCTTTACCGTCAAGCGATGTGGTAAAGCAAGCGTGACTTGCCCCCCATACTGTATTTGTGCTTTTGAAAACAGGTTCTGATTGTTTATCCCATGATGAGTGCAACAACGGGTCGCCCTGATTGTATGTGAGCATACCGAGGCAGCATCCTGTATCGTAAACTGCGGAAGCTGAATATATTATCATTATTTTCCCGTCTTTATAAAGAGCTTCGGGAGCTTCAACGATATCAAGCGATTGTTTTTCCCAAGCATATTCGGGAGTATTGATAATGGTGGATGTATCAGGGTTAAGTGTCCACGGATTAATCATCTCAGTTATAGCAATACATTTGCCTGTATCTGTCTGACAGGCAGATAACAAATAGTGTTTTTCGTTAATTGTTATGATGCTTGCGTCGGTATTGGAATTCGGGGAAGAAAGTTCAGACATATAATGATAAGGCGCGCTTAATGGGTCGTTCGGGTCTGTACCACCCTGTATAACATGACATTTGTTTGCGTCGTTTCTCTTTGCGGCGAAATATATATACCAGTTTCCGGCTAAATAATGGATCTCAGGAGCCTGCATGTCACAGGAATAATCAGTCCCGTCAACCGCGTTAAATACAGTAATAGGCGTTGTGTTAAATAAATCCTGTAAATGATTGGCTCTATACACAACGATACTTTTCTGCCCGTCACCGTCATAAGTGCAAGTGCCGTAATACCAATCATTTATAAATATGACATATGGGTCAGTATTTGCGCCGTTACCGCTTATGGCGTTACAAAATTCGTCCGGTTTTACTTTTCTTTCTTTAGGCTTTTTCTTGAATATATCTTCCATTTTTAATATATTTTTTATTTCATTCCCCTGTAAATAATCAATGAGCGCAGAGTTATCCATTTCGTGCTTCATATCAGGCGAAATCGCGAGTTGTATCTTGTTCGCCACCCCCAGTATGCCGTAAAATCGTTTCACTCCGTTATAGGCGGGAATTGCCGTTTCGTTAAAAGCCGCGGAAGAATTTTCGGGAGACGGCACATCAAGTTCACCGTAATGCACGCACAATGAACGCGGCGCAATACATGAGGCTATCTCCTGCCTGTCCATATACTTTAATATATTGGGTATACAATGAGCCGGAGCATTATAGCATCTCTCGAAAATAGGCGTCATAGATCCCAATGTTCCGCTCGCGAACGTTTTATCGACCCGTTCGTCGAGTGCTGATAAAATCAGGGACAAATCGCCGCCGTATGATATTCCGGCGACAGAATAGCTCTGCTGTTTGGTATATCCGCAGATATATGACCCCCACGCATATAAGTCCTGTACTGTATCACCGATTAACGTATATCCTTTCTGAAAAGCGTCCGTCACTAATGTATATGCCATCAACTCGCCCCAGTTATAATATATCAGTCTGCCGCCGTCAATATGAGCCGACAGATTTACGAGGTCGCCGAATCCCCGTATTTCAGGCACTAAGACGACGAATCCTGCGCGGCACAGTTCAACGCCGAAAGCGTGGTGATAGTCGTTATGTATGCCGAGAACGCCTTTGATATATCCGTGACCTTGTACTGCTATTACAGGCGTTTCCGATTTTATCACCTCAGGGATAAGCAGATATGCTGGTATAGACAAGGTTTCATCAACCTGCATTATCAGCGAGTGAACCATGCCGAAATCAAGTTTTGTTGTGTGATGTATTTCGACGGGTCTTTCCGCAAAATCAAAATCGCACACAATAAGTTCTTTCAGTTTTTCCCGGCATTTTGCCTGCCAGTCTGACGGGTTTTCCGATTTTTTATATCCGTATATTTTCTCAGGCGTTTTGTACGAATATTTCAAGACTAAATCTTCTTTTGGTATCAGTATTTCTCTCATGTTTTCCTCCGATATTAAATTTATTACGGTTTAATACCTTGACATAGTGCAGATAATTTTTATAACCACGAATATGATTATTTAATTGCTGTTTGACGATATTGCTTATTTTACAAACCATAACGACGGGCGCGCGAGTGCCCGCGCGGACTATAAAATAACCCGCGCGGGCGGCTCGCGCGCCCGTCTTGTATATAGAATAACATAAAAAACTATATCTGTCAATCAAAAAATGAAATATTTACAAATTATTCATATCGGGAAATATAAAATTTTTACCTCATACTATAATAATAAAAATAATAATGTAGAAAAGATTATATTATATTATTTATCATAAATTATTCTCATAGTACGCAAAGGTATTATTTGGATTTATTATAATAAAATTATCTCAATAAAAGGTCTAAAAGTTTTCTGTCTAATTTGTGTCCGTGAAAATCTTCATAATCGACGTCATCCCGCCCGCTGTCAAGTATCGAACCCTTGAAAACCCAGAACGCAAGTCCTATGTTATATTTGTCAAGTTCATCGATCACATCTTTTAGCCATGCCAGCGCGACATCGTGTGGCGTATGCGACGATACTCCGCTTTCACCGCAATGAACGCCGACGCCCTGCCGTACCAAATCCCCCCATTCTTTGTAGAATTCCTGAATCCTGTCCTTGTCCCACCAACCTTGCTGCCAACTGCCGAAGTTCGAGAAGACGGGCCATGTCGGGACTTCCCATTCCCTGTCACTGAATGATTTATAGTGCGTGACTTCCATAGGATAATAAGCGTGACAGCTCTGCGCTACGTTAAGTCCGACGAGCTCAGGGCAGGATTGGGTGGCGTATCTTACGCCGTCCACGATTATAAGGCGGTCTTTGTCAATATTGCGGATTGCGTTTACGCAGGCAGTTATTACTTTCGTATGCGCTTCTGCGGTCATTTTTTCTGGTTTTATGCTTGGCGGCTCGTTTAGGGGGTTGAAACTTAGTCTTTTTGAATCAATTCGCTTATACCTCTTTGCCATCAGTTCCCAATGAAAACAGAACGCCCGTATCGCTTCGTCGTCTTTCCAGAGGCTGTACGGTTCAATGATATAATTGCTCACATTATATCCGGGCGCTTTGTGAAAATTCAGATTCACATGAATATTATATTTATCGCCGAACTCGACCGCCTGGTCTATCTTTTTTAACACTTCTTCGTTGATGTCGTAAACATCGCCGTTATTTATCCAGAGCCTGTAAGACAGCGGAAGCCGTACAAAATTGAACCCTAATTCCGCAATCCATTTAAAATCAGTTTCCGAAAATTCACCTCTACAGTCAGAATTAAGCATGTCAAGAAGGTTAAAGCCTTTCCACATCGGAAGTTTGTTTTGGTACATATAAATCAAATCCTTTCGTTTTTATTTTTTTTGTATTTTTATAAAATAAATATGCGTTTTATATGAAAATATCGACCCACCCCCGATTGACAACATTTATATGATGTGATACAATTTAAAAATAAAATATAAGCGTAAATAAAAAGGAGAATATATTTATGGCAGAACAAACTCCACTTGTGCATTATCATATTGATACGGCTGTGCGCGGCGCGCCGTTAGGCAACAAGGTCAACAACATCAATATATGGAGTGCCGACAATATGGACATGACGGTACGACCCAGTCCGTTGGCGGACATCAGAAATTTTGTCGAAACAATCCAGATTACGAATGCGACCGGCGGCAACCCTGAGCGCGACTTGTTCCGAGACCCGCTTGACCGAACCACTATGACAGACTATGATTTCAGCAAACTGTTTACAGCCTGCCGCGCCATTCTGTCGCTTGGCATGAAGCCTTATCTCAAAACCGGTTGTGTGCCGTTTAAACTGACAACTGGGGCTGTCGCTGACCCGCGATATAACATCAACTGCTATCCGCCGGATAGTTTTGACGACTATTACCGTTATATACGCGATACTGCCACCGCACTGGCTGAGGAATTCGGGCTTGCGGAGACGCGCCTGTGGCGGTATTGCGTGCTGACCGAATATGAAAACATCGAATGTTTACACACTCCCGACAAAGACCCCGAACGCTCAATGCAGGCATACTTTACGTTGTATGACACAACTGTCGCGGCTTTACAGGACGTGTTGGGTGAAGAAGTATGCGTCGGAGCGCACGCGATGGGAATTGCGGGAAATCCGTATCAACTGTGGAATCCTACATTGTTGATTGAACACTGCGCCGAAGGCAAGAATTTCCACACCGGCGAAGTAGGCACACGGATTTGTTTCCTGACTGTTTCATCATACGAATGGCCTATGTGCAAGGGTAATGTCAAAGATTTAAAACGCTCGTTTGCGCCGTTTCGGGAAATGTCTGAAAAGTATGGGCTGAAATTATCCTACGGCGTCGACGAAAGCAGAATCGGCGTAACAGAGTCAGGCGGCTCTCTGACAAATTCGATGCGCTTTCACCCAGCCAACCACATCGTAGGTCATACATATCAAGCCGCGTATGACGCGCAGTTAATAAAACAATTGGTGGATTGCGATATCGACTACTGCTCCGTCTGGGGATACACGAGTGCTCACGGCGTCAGCAACAAGGGCGACGCACCGGACTGCTACCCGACAGTGTCTTTCCATGTGGCAAACGAGTATCACAAAATGTGCCGCGGCAACCGATTGCCTGTACGGACGGTACGGCAAGACGCCGTTCCACGGGAAGAAACCTGTCAGACAAAAATTGATATTCTTGCTTCAGCAGATGATAAATATGTGTATATAATGGCATTCAATTTCGGCAACTCGCTTGAGTATAACACGGCGGTTGATATTGCTGTCGATATAGACCTGCCGGAACTTGAGGGGCAGCCGCTCGAAATAACGCGCCGCGTCATTGGCGACAATGCCAACTTTTTCCCCGAGTGGCTGCGCGACAGAGCGCGGCACGGGATTGACGACGACTGTTTCCTGCGGTCGCCGGAGAGCGCGGCACTTGACGCGTCGAATACATTGAAACGCGGTTGGGCGCGAAAGTTTTATTTCGATAAACTCAGGGATAAATATGTTGAGATGTCAAAGTTAGCGCCGGAGACATTGACAGGAACCGTGGAAAGAGGAGAACTATCGTTACGGATGGCATTGTCCGCAAACAATGTGGTGTTCTATACGGTGAAAATTCCATAATAGTATTAACAATGAAAAATAATAAGAGGAGAATATATTATATATGATAAAATGGAGTAAAAAAGTGCCACAGGATTTGATTTCCAGACTTTATAATCAAAGCGCGTC
>WQYZ01000098.1 GCA_009780985.1 Oscillospiraceae bacterium
GGGCATAAAAAAATAGGACAAATCTTTGAAACTCCTGATTTTATCAGGCATTTTTTGATTTGTCCTAATTATACCATTTTAGTATGTGCGTCGAAGAAGATTATCGCAAGCCGTTTTTGACATTCAGAACGGCAGAGAAAAAATAATCGACATTGCTTTGAAATATTGTTATGAATCACCGGCGGCGTTTGCGCGGGCGTTCAAAGAGTTGCACGGAATCGCGCCTTTGTCCGCGCGTAAAACGAATGTGTCTTTGAAAAACTATCCTGCAATCAAATTTGTGCTCTCAATAAAAGGAGTGAATGAAATGAATTTCAAAATTGTAGAAAAGCCCGCGTTTTCCGCCATCGGAATAAAACTGCCGTACAAAGCATCGAACAGCGGCGACCAAGGTCTGTACGGGTATGACCATTGGTACGAATATGCGGACATCCGAAAGCTGTGGGAAGGTACGCCGAAAGAAACCTACGATAAATTGCTGTCTTTAGCAGACGATAAATCGGCGGGGTTTTTGGGCATATTTTCAAGGCAGTACCTTAAAGAAAGCGAATATCTAATAACCGTTGTATCAAGTAAGGAAATACCGGAGGACAAGGACAATATATAACTATACACAATGAAACCTTTGAAACAGCACGGTTTGTCAGTAGTTATTCACTCAATCGTCCTTGTCACATAATCCAATTTTACATTTATCTCATCTAACGCAATCATTATAGCACAAATCAATTATCTCTGTCAACAGGCAATTTCGCATAACTGCGATATAGCACTTATTGCCGCTCATTTGCTATTTGAAATTATGCTTGAACTTTTTTCTCTTTTGTGCTAAAATTAAATCGTTATAAAAATTCTCAACGTATTGAGAATTTTAGAAAGAGGTGCGAAATGTCAGACGAGTTAGCACAAAAATGGTACAAAGAGTTTAATGAATTATTGACAATCTACGAAAATGCTAAAGTAAAAGTTGATTATACTGTCAATTATATTATTATTGATATGTATTGGGACATTGGAAAGTATATAAGTGAAAAAATTAAAAATAATAGTTGGGGTAAATCTATTGTTAAAGAATTTTCTAATTTTATGCAAAAACATCATGCAGGTATTAATGGTTTCTCACCTCAAAATATATGGAGAATGAAACAATTTTACGAAACATATAAAGAAAATGAAAAACTCTCAGCAGTGCTGAGAGAAATTAGTTGGACTAATAATTTAACTATAATGTCACGCTCGAAAACAGATGAGGAGCGTGAGTTTTATTTGACTTTAACGGCAAAAAATAAATATTCTACTCGTGAATTAGAGCGGCAGATTAAAGTTTTGATGTTTGAGCGCAAGGAAATTTCCGACATCGTCAATAAACCACATCTTTCCAAAGGAAAAGGATTAAAAGCTCTACGTGATAATTACACATTGGAATTTATAGATTTGCCTAAAAAGTATAAAGAGCGGGATTTACAAAAAGCAATCGTTTTAAACTTAAAAGATTTTATTTTAGAATTTGGCAAAAATTTTGCTTTTGTCGGTGAGAATTATCGTGTTCAAGTCGGCAATACAGATTTCTTCATTGATTTACTATTTTTTAACAGGGAATTACAGTGTTTAGTTGCTATTGAATTGAAAGTTGACAAATTCGAGCCGGAACATATGGGGCAGATTGAGTTTTACTTAGAGGCGTTGGATAGTGATGTAAAACTACCTCACGAAAATCCAAGTGTTGGTCTAATTCTATGCACCGCAAAAGACGATACAGTTGTAGAATACGCTTTAAGACGTAGCATGTCGCCTACGCTTATCGCCGATTATCAGTTGCACCTGCCGGATAAAAAAATCCTTGAAGATAAATTGCGAGAACTACAAAATATAGTTGATATGCAAGATAGCGAAGCCTTATTACTTGAAGGTGGTATTGACGATGAAATCGAATAATACCAAAATACATGATAAATCTATAATACCGAAAAAATTATATATATAAAAATAAACCGAATTAGTGCAAAAATATAAAATTTTAAATTCTTTGAATATGAGACTTCAAAAATATGTTTTTCGTGCGTAATAAGTAAATAGCAGGGAATCGTTATGGAGCATATAGATAATTTTCTGCACAAAAATGGTGGGGAGTGAATTTACGAGTGAATAACACAGTTTATAGAGAATTTGGTGAAGGATGGTATGAGTTATTTGAACAGATGCTTGTGGAGCTACAGCCATACGACATAAATATAATTCAAGCAAAAGAAAAGTATGGTTCTTTGCGAGTATATTATTCTGGTCAATATGATAAAGAAATTGATAAAATTATAGAAAAGTATGAGAAATTATCAATGACTATATGCGAAGAATGTGGGAAATCGGGGAATTTGAGAACAGATTTATCTTGGAATCAAACTTTATGTAACGAATGTTATAATAAAGTTACTTTAAAATGATGAAATTTCACATTCGCACGTTTGACGTTGCGCACTTACCTATATATAATGTAGGAAAAGGAGCGTGAGCCACATGAAAAAGACAAAAATCTGCATGGATGACGTAGAATGGCGAATTACAATAAATGCGCTGAATCAGCTTAGAACGAAGTTGATTGACGAAAGTCGTTACCATGACGCAGTGGATGACATCTTGTTGAAAGTTATAAGGGCACCAGTCAAAAAGTAAAGGAACGTTAATCGCCAAATACATAGCATGAGACCGCTTATTCGCAAGAATGGGTGGTCTTTTTGCGTTCAAAAGAAGGGAGAAAATTTATATGTCAAATTGTAAGACTAATGTTGATATTATGAATAGTCAAAAGTTCGCAATACAAAACAAAGATGCCGTCACCAATCAATACATATTTAATATAGACCAAATGACAGGCAACATATCTCCTACACAGGAAGAGAATTCGGCGACTGTTAAAAGCACTTGCTTTGTTATAATGCCGTTTTCCGCAACAACGGAAAAACATACCGAATCTTATTGGGATAGTTTTTTTGAAGTCATAAAAAGAGAAATAGAACTGCAAGGTTTTGCTTGTACACGTTCTGAAACGGGACCTTATCATATGGTAAAGCATATTATTGAAAAAATCCATGACAGTGATATCGTGATAGCGGTTTTAACTGATATGAACCCGAATGTTTGGTATGAATTAGGCATCCGTCATTCATTAAAAAACGGAACTTTAATGTTGCTTGAAAATGGTCAGCAAATTCCTTTTGACATAAGCTCTTACGGACTAATCAAATATTCGGATGGAATATCTTTAGCGAACACATTAGCAAAAGAAATACATCTCTACATTAATAAATTAAATGAAAACATACATTTTGATAGTCCTGTTATGGATTATTTGAACTTATCTGCCAGTCATGATAGTAAAATTGATAAAATTTATAAATTAGTTTTAAAGATTGCAAATGAAAAATCTGAAAACCAGTATAATGCTCAGGAAAAGCCAAACGTAAAGCATAACAGAATACTTTGGGTTGATGATTACCCTACTAACAATGAGTCGGTAATCGCTTTGTTTCAAAACCAAAATATACAATTTGATATTGCACTCACTACCGATCAAGGGATTGAATTTATTGCTAATAATAAGTACGACTTAATTATTACAGATATGGGACGTGGTTCTGAAGTCGATGCCGGACTACAATTAATAAGGTACATGAAGCAACTTGATATTGAAAGTATCCCGCCCGTTGCTGTTTTTGCAAGCTATAATGCTGTTGAAAAATATGGTAATGAAGCTATGCGGTTAGGCGCAATAGCTGCAATAAATGGCTTTAGTGATATAATATCTTTGATTTCGCAAGTGTTAGGCGTCAAATCATAAAACCGAGGAGAGGTAACTATGCGCGATTTTAAAAATAACAAAAATAAATATGGTGTACAAAACAATAGAAATGTTACCCATCAAATTATATTGAACATAGATAATATGTCGGGGAATATTAATCCTCCGAAAAACGAAACGGAAGGTCGAAGTAATAGCCGTGTGCGCAAAGACAATTTAAAACAAGACCAAGGTCATCAAACGCCAAGGCAGAATGCAAAAGGGGAGCAAAGTGGAAATGCACCTCTAAGTATTAGCGTGAGTTTATACGCTACAGGCTTAAATCGCAAAATATTCACAAACCATTTTTATCGTTCGAAAAATCATAATTTTGGCGTTGAAGTTCAAATTTATAACAGCACTTCTTTTGTACATAGATTTAATATTGGAGGTTGTGTATATGATTCGAATGGAGTAGAGATATGCAGATGGGAGCGAACTACAAAAGAAGTTCCGCCAAGCAACTCACTAGTAGAAAATGACTTCTGGGTTGACAGAAGTAAATTTTTAGCAATGAAGGACGGCAAATACAAAGTGCAACTTTGGATAAATGACATTAAGGTTGAAAAAGTGTTTTTTACAGTATCGCAATGATTAACGCAATCCACATTACAAAATATAAATGTAGGAGGTTTTCATGTTGAAAGTAGCAGTTTTTTTAGATTACGCAAATATTAATTCCGCATCTTCATCGAGTCTTTGTAAGGTTAATTATGAGGCTCTTTTGAAGTATTTAGCTGACTATGGCGAAGGACGAAATTTAAAAGTCGCATATGCCTATGTTCCAATTGACCCGCGCAGAGAACACGCTATGAACGAAGAAATAAATTCGCTATGGGATAGCGGTTATATTGTTCGTTCAAAAGTAGGTGTGATTGCGGGAAATACTTACAAATGCAATTTTGATATAGAAATGACGTTGGATATTGTGAAAACATCTTTCGATATTAGTCCCGATATCGTTGTTATTGTCAGCGGTGATAGTGACTTTGTTCCCGTTGTTACAGAACTCCGTGAAAAAGGTATAAGGGTTGAAGTTGCGTCTTTCAGCCGGTCGATGTCACAATTGCTTTCCAATAGATGCTCAGGTAGCATTTGTCTGGATGAGCTTATTGAAGAAAATGATGATGTTAATTATAGCTTAGTCAATGATGCCCAAAATAACGTTGACGAGGAGAATGAATAGCATCTTGCTATATGTAAGATTTGCTGTAAAAAGCATTATAGTGGCTGATTAAGCCACAAAATGAAAGGAGATAAATTATGCCTCAAGTGTTTATCAACGGCAAACTTGTAGATATGCCGAATTCGGTGGACTCGTCGTCCATTATTCATGCTTCCGGTAGAAATAATGCGAATACGGGTACTCGCGCTGTTATTGTTGAAAAACAAAATGGTGGCGGCAAGCGGTTAAAACCGGGGGAAAGTTTTTCTATTAAGGGTGGCGAAAAATTCAGCACTGTACCAGATAGGGTTAAAGCCGCTACTTATTTTGGAGAAAAACAACAATGGCAGAAGCAGTTGATTGCCGAGCAGGTTGCCAATGTTTCGCAAAAATTTTTCAAAAACAGTACTGTCGAATTAGACGATAATTGCAATTGGGTTGTGTTCGATAAATTCAAACTTCCCAATGACTGGCAACAAGCCAATCCGGGGAAAGTGTTTGTTCGCATGATGCTGATTTTTCCCGATCAGTACCCTGAATTGCCTACGAGCGGGTTTTATTTGCCTTCATCACTATCTACTCCGCCAAACGCTTCTCATTTTTACGACCGTGGGTTCGCTGATGCGTTTGGAGTTAACACCGATGAAATGCAAGCAATGGCAGATAATAATTGGAAATGGTATTGCACACATATTAAACCCGGTTGCTGGCAACCCGCAAGGCTAAAACAAGTTAGCGATTGGAAGTATGGCGACAATCTATGGGATATAATCAAGCTGTGTATTGATGTATTGACATTCCCGCTTGATGACTGATAATGATTAATCGGTATCGGAGGCCAAAATGAAGAAATCTAACTTTTTTGGAAAGAATCTTAAACTTTCAAATTTGCAGTCCGTTGAGATACGGTTCGCCAATCAAGAATTCACCGCACTACGCGAAAACTTGCTTAAAGACTTAAACAATGAATATTTTGCATGTTTGCTCGCAAAACGAACAGTAGTAAAAGACCTCTGTGTATACACCGTAGTCGAAGCGGTGTATCCTAATTTAAATGTGTATAAAAATCAAGGCGGAGCATCCCTGAGAGTAGATGGAAAATTTATGAGGAAAGTTTTATTGGATGTTGACCGTAGAATTGATGTAGATACGGTTATTGATGTCCATACGCATCCATTCGCTTCAACAAATGCTTGGTTTTCTGGCACGGATGATAACGATGAGGGCAATTTCGCAAAATATTTGAATAAGGAATCTGGCGATATTCACTATGCATCTATTGTTTTAACACAATTGTATTATAAGGCACGTGCGTGGGAAATAGACGGGCATGGCGAAGTTGTTCATTTTCCTGCGCTTATCAAAACTCAAAAAGCATCGGAGCGCATTCCGTCCCCTGACGACCCTTCCTTTCGAGACAATATAACCGATGATACAGATGATATGTTTAATCGCAGTGTTTTGGCTCTTGGTCTTGAAAAAATGCGATTAATTGCAAATGGGCAAAAAATAAGCATTGTGGGGGTAGGAGGCATTGGTTCGATTATTGCAGAGCATTTAATTCACATGGGTTTTACGGAAATAGCCCTTATAGATTTCGATACACTCGAATTAAGCAATATGAATCGCATTGTTGGTGCAACATACGATGATGCCGTAAAAAAACGCTTGAAAGTAGATGCAATTAAAGATTCATTAAATAAAATTAATCCTAATGCTAAAATAACGGCTTATCCGCTGAACGTCTTCGATGAAGAAATCGAGTATGTTTTGGCGAAATCCGACTGGATATTTATTGCCACAGATAACCACGCAAGTCGTTATCGCATACAGGAAGTAGCTTTTAAATATTACGTTCCGTTTATAGCTACAGGTGTTAATATTACAGTTTCGGATGATGTGATAACCGATATGAGCGGCGAGGTTATTTTAATACGAATCGGCGACAAAGTATGCTTGACGTGTTTGAAAAGAATGAATTATAATGAAGTCGCTAAAGAACTACATCCAGATGAAGCAGTTAGAGTTGGACTCGTAGCAAAAGGGTATGTTAAAGGAAAAGATATAAAGGAGCCGGCTGTCAAGACTCTTAACACATATTTAGCAACTATGGCTGTAGACACTTTGGTAAATCAATATACCGAAAGACGTAAGGACTCAGTTATTCTTGTGTATGAAGATAATGAGTACCCTACTATCTACGAAGATAAAACGAGCATCGAAAACCGCAATTGTTCGTGTAGTGTTTGTCGAATTTGATTTGAGGTGATTTTATGTGGGTTCTTATTCTTATTGTTATAATAATTATTGTTATTGTTTGTATATCTAATCATAATAAGAAAAAAGCACGGGAAGCGATGGAACGACGTGAAAGACAACGCAGAGAAGAAGCGCGTCGTCGTCAAGCCCAAGCCGCGCAACGCAGAGAAGTGGCGCGTACACAACAGAATAATACTGTTACTACACAACGTAGCATGGCACAAACATCGTCAACACAACAAAAAAAGAAATATAATATTCCGCCCTCTGAATAATTCATTTGCAACGTACATTTCGCATAACTTGCAGATTAGGTTCGTGTGAGTCTTAAAATTTACTCTTATGCCCTTTATAAAGAGCATAAGAGTAAATTTTTCACGCCTATTTTGTAAAATTTGAAATTTATTCGCGAAACGCCAAAAATCCCCTTGACAAACTGCGCCGGAAGGCACGGGATATAGGGCTAAAACCCGATTTGCTAAGTTTTACAACCTACCTGAACTTATGTCTATGTTCAGAATGACAGCCGACATTCAGACCGCTGATATGCTCAACCTCCATGTTCCAAGAGCTAATTTCCATACGGTGGTTATAAAACCGAGCGAGTGGCAGAAAGATATGATTGCAGAATTAGCAGAACGTGCCGAAAATATACGCGGCGGCAAGGTTGACCCACGAATTGATAATATGTTGCGCGTGACGAATGACGGGCGAAAACTGGCTCTCGACCAACGTCTTATGAATGAAATGCTCCCGGATGACCCGAACGGCAAAGTTGCTTCCTGTGCTTATAATGTGTTCCGCATATGGGAGGAAAACCGCGATAAACGATTGACACAGCTTGTATTTTCCGACCTCTCCACTCCAAGTAGCGATAAGTTCAATGTCTATAATGATTTGAAAAACAAGCTGATTTTCAAAGATGTTCCCGCCGAAGAAATCGCGTTTATACACGATTTTGAGACCGAAGCTAAGAAAAAGGAGCTTTTCGCGAAGGTACGTAAGGGGCAAATCCGCGTTTTGATAGGAAGTACGCAAAAAATGGGAGCCGGGACTAATATCCAAGATTTGTTAATTGCCTTGCATGACTTAGATTGTCCGTGGCGTCCATCAGATTTGGCTCAGCGTCTCGGCAGAATCGTTCGGCAGGGTAATAAAAACCCCGAAGTTCAGATTTTTCGCTATGTTACTGAGGGTACGTTTGATGTATACTGATAGAGAAGTAAAAATAACAACTTCAAAAATATTTATACGAGAGCGGTCAACTCGCTTGTAGTGCAGGTTTTGTGCCATTTTTGTATATGATGGGAGGGCGATATAATTTATAAATATTCCCCAGAGGCAGAAATGCCCTCTGGGGAATATTGTCAATTTATTATTAACGGATATTATTGTTATTTATTTTTTTTGCGATTTCCTGTACTCTCTCAATGGAAAGTTCGGTATTATCGACAACGAATTCATTTGTCATGCCGTTTCTCAGTAATTTTTCGGCAATTTTTTCTTTACCTTTTTCTATTCCGTCATTTTCTCTCACCCTCAAAGCATCATCTAAATTAAATTCAAGGCTTAACATATTTATCACATCACTCCCATATTTTGTTAAAAAGTTTTTCAATACATTATCTTGCACGCAGTCTTTGACCGCTTTCTCCAACGCTTTCGGCAGGTCAAGCCCAGCATCCCTGTTCGCCCGCGCTCGCGCCACAAAAGTAGAATAATCACTTAGTGTCCCGCTCCGGCTCATGATGTTGGCACTGTAACCCTTGTTGATATTATACACTTTTACTTTCAATTCGAGGTTATCTATACCACTATCGATGAAAGCGTCAGACAGATTAAGTTCAGATTCCTCCGGATATTCGTCCTTGCCGTTGTACACCACTATAAACTCCGGCGGTGGTATCTTCACCAAGCGCGAACTGTACATCGCCTCGTTGTCTGCCAATATCTGATACTCCCGCGCTATGTACAGCAGAAACCGCAGGGGCATGTTCGGATTTATCGATGATTGATGCTCGACCAAAACGATCAGCCTGCCGTCTATCATGAACGCTATGTCGTTTTCTCGTCCTATGAAGATGATATTTTCCAGTGTGAGTAACCCTATATCGGCGGACGTATAATTTGTTCCACTTATCGCGTTATAGAGTTCTGCCAGTTTATCTTTTTCGCCGAAAAGCTTAGTAAAAATGCTGTCTTTGTATTTTCTGTTCGCGCTGGCTATATTATTTTTGTTATCCATTTATTATAATACTCGCTTATTTTTTATTGTATATACATTATATCAGATATTTTTGAATAATTCAACAATTATCAGACAAAAAATTAATCAATTCATTCCTTTTCATCTGCGGGAATATACGGAATCAGTCCCTTGCGGAAAGCCTCTTCCTGCGCTCCGCGCGGCATAGTGCGTATATCAACCAAATACCCGTTCACTTTCAGATACCATATCATCGGATTGCTATCTATATGGCTTTTTAATGAAAATTCCGTGTTGAAGTATGACAAATCCAACAGATTTTTTACTTCCGCCGCTTTGCCGCCCGCAGTGTTCTTCGATAATCCGAACCGCTCGGCAATATCGCCAGCAGTCATGTTTATAGACTGCGATTTGTCAAAGATAAAATTAGTTGCGCCGATGGCGTAGACTATTCCGCAAGCCCATGTATTCGCTTTGCCCGTTTCAATCGGCGACGGTCGTTTCCGGCACAGTTTCGCCAACGCTTTCAGACATATTTCTTTGTACTCGTTATTCAGCTTTTCGTCGCAGAATTTTCCGATTATTTCCGCGATTTCCATATATCGCGCCGACATCGATTTCGGCACATTTGCGCCTTTCGCGTCAACAACCGGCAGAGCGGGCTTTTTCACTGCGGGTTTCGGGGCTTTTTCGGACGGTTTTACAGGCACCGGCGATTCGTCCATATTTTCTATTATTCCGACCGTCTCTTTCGTTTTTTCATATATCTCTTTCATGCTGTCCCGTATGCCCTTGCCGAATGAAACGGGGTAAGCACCGATAAAACTGTCATAAATTATCTTGTCCTTGAACGGCAGCAATACCGCGTCAACCATGTAGGGGACTTCGTAGGGCGCGGTTGCTTTGATAGGGTTGCTTATACCGCATACGCCGTATAGTTTCGCCGGTTCGTCGAAAGTCATAAAAACCGAATACGGCTTCAGGTGTTTCATAACGATAAACTGCCCTTTGACGAAATGGCTGCTCCAGCTTTTGAGTATTCCGTGTTCGATTTCGGTTAGTCCGCCGAACTCGTTCTCGCGCAGGAAATCATCTATCCACTGAGGATTCTCCCACAGTTTTGCGCGAACGGCGATAAACGGTTCTTCGTCTGTACGTTCGCCGTAAACGGGTTTTTTGAATATGGGTACGATTTTATGCTTTTCATTCAAGCTCCAAATAAGTACGTACCATAATTTATAAAACAGTTGAACTTCATTTTGAGAAAGATTCATTTTTATAAGCTCCTATATTTTAATTTTGTTTATCGGCAGTTCGCAAACCATATATGATAATTATCAATGATTTTATAATTGGGCGATTTGACATCATCTGCGGCAATGTCGCAGAGCGGAAATTGATAGCCTTTTTTCCCAATTTTTATATCCACGATAACACCATACAAGTCATCTTCGCCGACTATTTTATTTACTGTAACCTTATCGCCATACCTGACCGGTCCTGTTTCTTCGAATAACCCGTCACCCTGCGGCTCGCTGACAATACCGTTGAACGGCAAAGTCAGATTCTCCGAAAAATATTCTGCCCAGTCTCTTTTTTCACCTTTTATCATAGTTTCGTTATATTTGCTGTCATAAATATATATGGCACCGCAATCGGGACATTCAAATCTGCTCAGGTCTTTTTCTTCATTCCAGCCGGTTAGATTTGCTTCTCCCCCGCAAATAATACATACGTCAGTTTCTTCCTCGAATTCGCCGTTAAATTCTATATTCTGCATAAAATTATATTCCTTTCCCAGTAATTCAAAATATAATTATTCTTTATTTTTCTCTCTTGATTTATACACATTATACTGATTTTTACATTTCGGACTGCAAAACACAGCATTGGGGTGAGTCGCCGCAAATACCGCCGTGCAGTGCTTGCATACACGCAGCGGCTTCTTCTCGTCCGTCAGCATGAAGCTGAACATCATCTGAACCCCCAACAGCAGCGAATGGAAATCCCATACAATTGTCGGCTTGTCGTATAACGCGATATGATATGTCGGCGCGGTGCCGCCGAACGTCGATATACCCTGCCGGTATAGATCCCGCGTGGTTTCGTCAATGTGGTCATAATCCTCATAGTACAGAAAACTCGACACAAGCGTAAACGCCCAGTCGCGGAACTGCGTCACGAGCCAGTCGTACCGCTCGGCGTAGTCGCGCTGCAAACTCATCGCCGTCGCCATTGAACTGTCGACGAACGTCATCATCAGCGCCATCATCTCGCGGTCGTCGGCAACGTTCCATTGCGCGGTTCTGCTGTCCTTGTAGAAATCCGGCTTGGCGAACGGGAAGAACAGAGCGACATAATCCTGCGCTGACATCGTTTCCTCTTTCAGAAAATGATTTTTCGGCAGATACACCGCTTCGTAGTCCATGAACTGCGGAGTTGTCGGCAGTGCGGTCATAAAACCGAGCAACCCATATTTCGTAACGAACTCCAGCACAGTCTGTTCCAGTTTCTCATCGACATTTTTTTTCATAGCGAGCCGCCCGACGTTGAGCGCGTCAAGCACCATCTTTTCGCCGTCTTTGAGCGGGTCGTACACGGCTGGCTTGGATTTCGGCGCAGGCGTGAGATATACAATACCGTCCGCGCCTTTTCTGTACTCGTATTCGCTGTATCGCGTCCAGTGAGAGCTTGTACGCTGAAAAAGGTTGTTCATTCCATATGCTCCAATCTGTAATCATAAATCATTATGTATATATTACATTATATCATATATCATCGCCGCTGTCAACAGCGGTTTTCTTTTTGCGCTGGCGTTTCGGCTTGCCGTCGCCGTATTTTGTGATGTTGTCCGCCACAAATTCGCGCTGCGCTGATGTGAGCGGAGCTTCTGTTTTATATCTCGGCAGCAGACGCATATACAGCTTGTACCGCAGGCTCTCTATCATCGTGGTGTACACTTTCAGCACATTGCGGTCGGTTTGACCACGATGTGCGGCGATACGCTGTATCGACCATCGGCGTATGACGCGGTAATACAGCACTTCTTTTTGTCCTTTATTGAGCCTTTTCACAAGTTCATATAAATTTCTGATTGAAATCAGTTCGTGGATTTCATGAGGGCAGTCGAAAATCACATCTAAAAAATTGCCGTTCATAAGCTCTCGCCACCATTCGTGGTCAAGCGGTTGCGGTACAACCGGGACATTGGAATAGCTAATATCAATGATGTTTTCTACTTTCTCCAACTCCCGCCGCCGCTCCCGTCGTATGCGTTTCTTTTCTAATTTATCATACATCGAAGCGAGGCTTTCAAAATCGACCTGTGTGCGTGCGCCGTCTTCCTGCTGACGCAATGCCACTCTGTCCGCCTCGCGTTTCAACGCCATGTATTCTAGCTTACTTCCATTATTTTCACCATTCTATCATTGTTTTTATGTTGATTGAATCTATTATAGTATAAAGAAATAAATAAATCAAATATATTTTTTATATATTTTTTAAAACAGTTCTGAAATCAGGGTACAATTTGGCTTATATATAGAGGGAGTAATCGAATCGACAATTTATAGGGTTACTACTCGGAATGAATGGAAGGAGGAAACCAAAATGCAATACAAAGAATTTACCCGACGCGAACAGCAGGCAATACGTCGTTTGGTGACAGATATGTGCGCCAACTACGACGACAAATACGGCTGCTTGCCGTTGAATGGCATATGCTATATGTTCACCATAATTTCGCCGAACAGTCCGCCGTGCAAATATTTCAGAGATGCCGTCTTACCGCTGAATCCCTCTCTTGAAACGGTATTTTCCGGGATACGCGAGACGAAACCGTGTAAAATATGCGGCGCAGAATTCGCACCGACTGGAAGACAGGCATACTGTTCAGAAAAATGCAGACACATCAGCAGACGGCTGGCGACCGCCGCAAGGGTCAGAAAACACCGCCAACAAATGCAAATGTAACGAAATAGCTGTTGAAAAAGTCCGTAGCATCGGGCTTTTTTCGTCTCGTTTTATGAGGGGGAAGGGTTTTATACCATTACCCCCGAAACGAGGAGTAGGAGCGTTACGTTATAATTAAAACATTTATATTAATGAAAAGAGGAAGTAAATAATGAATATTAACCAACCATTTAAAACGAATACCGAACCAGCGATTTTGCGGAGACGGATTGGCTCCACCACTTACGTGGTGTCAGTCTATCCCAGCCAGACCCAAAAGAAACCCTGAAAGAAAAAATTGTGCGGCTCATCAAAAATGACTTGCAATCCCCGCCGAATCATGGTATAATGAAGCCACTACAAGCGGGTTGGCTGCCTGAAAGGAGTTCAATATGAACGACAGCAGGCGGAATAATTCCGAAACAAAAATTACAGCGTTATACTGCCGTCTGAGCAAGGACGACGAATTGCAGGGCGAGAGCAACTCAATCACCAACCAACGCGCCATTCTGGAAGATTATGCGAAAAAGAACGGATTCGCCAACATTATGTGTTACCAAGACGACGGGTACAGCGGGACGAATTTCAATCGACCCGGCTGGCAGGGTATGATAACGGCGGTTGAGACTGGCGAAGTGCAGACTATTTTGTTGAAAGATACGAGCCGAATGGGGCGCAGTTATCTGCAATGCGGGCTGTACCGCGAAATGTTCCGTGAAAAAGGAATTCGACTAATTTCTGTGAACGACGGAATAGACACAGCGAACGGCGAGGACGATTTCACGCCGTTCCGGGAAATAATGTCAGAGTGGTACGCGAGGGACACGAGCAAAAAGATAAAAATCGTGCTCCATGCTAAGGGTAACAGCGGTAAACACATGACAAATTCGGCGATATACGGTTACAGGAAATCGCCGGAGGACAAAAACAAATGGCTGATTGACGAGGAAGCCGCTCCGATTGTACGGCGTATATTCCAGATGACAATCGACGGCAATGGACCGTATCAAATAGCGCGGATGCTGACGGACGAAAAGATATTGCGTCCGACGACATATTTCGCGCTCCGTGACGGATATGACATACCTCACCCCGACGATAAATACAACTGGGGCGGGAGGTCTGTGCAGAACATACTCGACAAGCCTGAATATATGGGGCATACCGTGAACTTTCGGACGTACAAAGAGTCGTACAAGGACAAAAAGCACAAATATCACCCGAAAGAGAACTGGACAGTATTTGAGAACACGCAGGAGGCAATCATAGACGAAATGACATGGCAGACAGCGCAGAAATGCAGAGTTGTGAAACGCCGCGCCAATTCGACGGGTGAACCGAATCCATTGACGGGCTTGGTATATTGCGCGGACTGTGGCGGCAGAATGTATAATCACATGGGCACGATGGCGGGCATATATGATTCGCAGAATTCATACGCCTGCAATCAGTCCTCAAAATATCCGCCGAAATGTACGATGCACTATATAAAAACGTCTGCGCTTCGGACGATTGCACTTGAAACGATACGCTCAGTCAGCGGATTCGTCAGGGAACATGAGGACGAATTTATTCAGTTGGTGCGCGAGGCTTCGGAGTTGCAGAGCGAGGAAGCGGCGAAGTCGCAGAAAAAACAGCTTGCGAAAAGTCAGAAACGCTGTGGTGAACTCGATGTGCTGACAAAACGGTTATACGAAGATAAAGTGAGCGGCGAACTGTCGGCGAAGCGTTTTGAAATTCTGTCGAACGAATACGAGCGGGAACAGGAGGAACTGGAGAAGCAGATTTCCGAACTGCAAGTCGAACTCGACCGATTCAATGCGGACGGCGACAGAGCGGACAGTTTCATTGAAATAGTCCGCAGATATACGGATATTACGGAACTCACCCCGACTATATTAAACGAGTTTATCGAAAAAATAGCCGTTCATGAAGCGGACAAATCGAGCGGTCGGCGTGAACAGTGCGTAGATATATATCTCAGCTTTATCGGCAAATTTACGATTCCGGGACAGAGTACAGAACCTGAGCCGTTTGACCCGATAGAACATCGCCGGGCGATTGGACGCACTAGCTATCATAAACGCCGCGAGAAGATTTTGGCAAAGCTAGCGGATAAGCGCAAAATGGAAAGAGCGGCAAGACTTGCCGTCTTACCGGTGAAAACGCCGGAGGAAATCGAAGCGGAGCGGCAGGCGAAGATAAACCATCACAGGGCATACCAACGCAAATATCAGCAGGAATGGCGACGCAGAAAGCTCGGTAAACAAAAAAAGAACACTACTGAGCCGGCGTAATCATCAAACATATAATTAATACTCTATTCCCTCGAATATAATTTTTCGGGGGATATTTTATTTCAGCATAGTATAAATGCGAAGAGGTCAAAACGACAGCTCTGTCGTTTTGACCTCAATATTATATAGTTGCTTATAAATAACAGACTTGAGGTCAACTCCGCAATAATGCGGAATTGGGTGCAAAGTGCTGAATTTCGGAGCGGTACGAAATTCAGCAAATAAAAATATTCAGGAGGTTTTATGCAGAATTTAAAACGTAATATAAATATGGGATTCCGCGTCACATCTGAGGAGCAGGAAATGATAAAACGCAGGCAGGAACAGACAGGCATCCAAAATCTGCGGGCGTATCTTTTGAAAATGGCAGTGGACGGCATGGTTGTCAACCTCGATTTATCCGAGGTCAACGAATGCTCACGTCTGCTACGTAATATCGGA
>WQYZ01000099.1 GCA_009780985.1 Oscillospiraceae bacterium
AAGGTACGGTAAAACGCCGTCTGCACGATGCAAAAAATGAAATTCAGAAAGGATTTAGTAATAGTATGAGTAATAATAATTTTCAATCGTTTGCCCCGGCGCAGTTGAATATGTGGGGCGGATATCAAGTCCCAAAACATTGGAGCATCATCAACGACACAATGACAAAGCAAATTCTTGTCTCTTGTATAGAGCCTAAAAGCGTTTCGGAAATATCGGCGGATATAGGAGTGGCTCCCGTATATTTTGAAGATAAGATAAAATATCTTCTCGACAATAAATTTATCAAAGAAACCGGCAAAAACAGATATATCGTGGACTTTATTATATATCCCCAGCAGATTCACGCTGATTTATCATATGAAATGGCGGACTGTTTTGAAAATATCAAAGACAAATTGACTGATAAATTAAATAACATAAAAGATAAAATATGCGCCGTCGATTTTTACGGCAATGACTTTGATTTCGGCTATCTTTTGTGGGTATTATATGTTTATGCGAGTCATACTTTAAACGATTTGATGAAACAAAAATATAATGAAAAATGGTTGGGCAAAATCCCGGAAAACAACGGCAAAGATTACAGAATAGCCGGAAGCGTAACATATTCCGACGAAAAAATTAATTATAAAGGCAAATGGAAAGGCATTTCGTGGAGCAATCTCCACCAGCAGTTTATAACCCCGAAATATAAAGTCGAATACGCAAATTTATACGAAATGTACCCGTTTGAGGAATACGATAATACAAAAGGCAGAGACACGTGGGTAAACGATAAAAATATAACTTTGCTTATGAAAATATACGACAATTCCGAATATGAAGTCACGGAAAACGAAAAAGAACAAGCCGCGCATTTTATATCTGTCGGGCTTGTCGAAAACAGAGACGGGAAATTATATCTGAAACTGCCCGTTATGACATATAAGCAAAGACAAAAAATATTTGATATAATCCGTCCGGAATTGGAAGATATAGCGGCTGAATACATGGAAAAAGCAGCGGCGGTTTACGATAAATTATTACTTCCATTAATACGCGAGGATATGCTCGAAGAATACGCGCACTGGATTATGTCAGCTGCGTTCGATACAATACCGTATATATTCTACGAAAACAAATATCTGCAAATCCCTGAAGATTACAGCAAAAGTGCGGCTGGGCTGTGCCTGTATCTTTATTGAACAGATTGGGACGCAGGAATATTAACAAAAAATCCCTTGATTTTTTAATGTGATTGGACGATAATATTGTTGTAATATATTCAGACCACCCCGTCAATATACTGACCTACGGTCAGTATATTCGCAGCTATGCTGCGGCGTTTGCCACCCCTCCGCAGAGGGGAATTTTATCTAACATTCGGAGATTTTGCCAAATTCCCCTCCGGGGAGGGGTGGCGTCGCCGAACGAAGTGAGGAGCACGACGACGGGGTGGTCGCCACAAACACAAAAATCCGGGAGGAAATACAAAATGCCAGATATAATCATACGCGAAGCCATACTATCCGACATAAACGATTTGTACGAATTATACGCAAATCACCTGACAAATCCTGCAAGTTCGCCGCATAAAGAAAAAGAGCAATGGGATATAAATAAATGGTCTGAAATGTTGCAGGGATTAATCAACGACCCCGATTATCATATTCTGATCGGAGAAATGGACGGCAAAGCCGTATCTTCCGTGACTTTGATAATCATACGAAATCTGACCCATAATCTGCGTCCGTATGCGCTGATTGAAAATGTCGTCACTCACGGGGATTTCAGAAACAAAGGTTATGCTTCATTGTTGATGGACAGAGCGGGTGAAATTGCGCAAAGCTACGGCTGTTTTAAAATAATGCTCATGACCGGCTCGAAAAAAGAAAGCACATTAAAATTTTATGAAAACTGCGGTTTTAACAGAAACGATAAGACAGGCTTTATAAAATGGCTGTGAAATACCGTCCGACATCAAGCATCAGTCTTGACGCGCTCAAAGATAATTCCGTCGGGAATTTCGCAATAAAATTATCAGCTTCAAATGTAAAATCGCCGCTGTAGTTTATATTTTTCAACGCCGTGATAATATCGTCCCATTTTAATTTTTCAGTGAACGGCAGCGTATGCAAATCCCCGATTTTATCGTTGTCGTGAACATGAAGAGCTTTGAGGCGGTCGTGACCGAGAGCGTTTATAAACTCCGCAGCCGAAAACCCGCCCGTTCCCTGCATTTCGGCGTGACCCGTGTCAAGACACGCGCAAAACCAGTCTTTGTCAAGAGAATCGAGATAGTCCGTGAATTCAGATACAGTAGAGCATGCCGCAGGCGTGACTTTTTTATTTATATCGTCCCAGCCCCACATATTTTCAAGCGCGATTTTGACGTTGAACTTTTTGCAGTAAGGCAGAAGATTTCTGTAAAAATTTATGTTGAATTCTTTTTGCGCCTGATAACCGCAACCCTCTAAAGTTATCGGATGTACGATTGTTATTTTGCCGCCCAGAATAGACGTGATTTCCATTGCGCGCACAATATAATAGACAATATTCTCATTGTATTCATCGTTGCCTTTATTGTCTTTTCTCGGAATATTCTGCTTATACGACGGAAACGGCGCGTGCGACTGATTGAAGACAATATTGTTTTCGTCGGCTGTTTTTCTGAGGGATTGCGCGTATTCCCTGTAATCGTCTTTGATTACGGGGTTATTTTTATCGTTTTTATTTACGCTGAACATAGAATAATCCAAAGCGTCAAAACCGACTTGTGCGAGCAGTTTAATCGCGTCGTGGTCGCCGAACCGTGCGGCGAATCTGTCTGTCTGTGTTGAGATTATCATAATATTTGTTCTCCTGTAAATCTTATTATCTCTATTATACCACACCGCGTTTAACAAATCAAGACTCGGTCTGTTTATATTTTCGCACCCCGAATCGCATAAAACCGCCTCTTTCTATCTCTTTTGCATATTAATGCATAAATTGTATGTTTATTCAAAATCGCGCATAAATATTTATATGCCCTGATTATTTTTCTTTCACAACATCCCCGCAATCATACACGCGCAGAACGCGCAGAACAACTGCGTCAAAAGTGCGGCGGGCAAAGCATACCCTGTTTTTTTTATCTTAGCCGCGCCGAAATATACGGCGAATATATAAAACACCGTATCCGACGAGCCGAATATAAGCGAGGCGGCGCGCCCTGCAAACGAATCCGCCCCATACTGATTAAATATATCGTTGAGCATGGCTGTGGAACTGCTGCCCGAAAACGGACGCATTATTATAAATCCGATTATTTCTTTCGGGATATTCAAAAAATTAAAAAACGGCGCAAAGAAATTCGATAAAATGTCAAGTCCCCCGCTTGCCCGGAACATTGATATTCCCACCACTAAAATTATAAGCATCGGCAAAAGATGCACAAGAGTTTCTAACCCGTCTTTTGCCCCCTGAATAAATTCGTTGAACAAATCTTTTTTTGATATGAGAAATAGAAATCCCACCGCCGCTAAAATCATAGGCACAGTATATGTCGCTATGCTTGTCATTTGCGATAAATCACCTTTTCCCATACTAATTTAAATAATTTAGTAACAACAACGGCAAATACGGCAGTCGCAGCAGAGCATATCCAGACAGCCGGAATTATACCAAAGACGTTTTCGCTCCCAGCCGCCGAACGCAGGGCAATCAAAGTCGTGGGGATTAACTGCACAGATGCGCAGTTTAGCACTACAAACATAATCATGTCGCTGCTGGCGGTATTTACTGACAAATTGTCAACAATTTTTGTTTTTGATTTATACTGACTTTCGGTCAGCCTTTTTACGTCGTTCAATTTTTTTATGGCGTCAATACCAATGGGAGTAGCGGCGTTTCCTATGCCGAGCATATTTGCGCCGATATTCGCCGACACAGACTGCAATGCTGAAGCCGCGTCCGTATTACCCTGTTTTTTTAAATTATATGTATGCGGCAGAAGTATTTTTAAAACCGGTGATATCGCTTTTGAAAGAACTTCCATAAGTCCGACGGCTTTCAGAACCCTGACAATACCGCTCCAGAGGCACATCATGCCCGCGAGAGATATCGTTAATTTTACCGCGTCGTTTGCCCCGCTTGTAACCGCTGTCCCGACCGCTTCTATTCTGCCTGTAAAAATTGCGGTTAATGCTGACAGAACCGCTATTATACCGAAAATTTTCCCCAACATGCAAATATATTCTGCCTTTCTGATTTATATCTGAATATAATAATACAATCATTAAATTATATAAATATTTTTATGATTTATGCTTATCGCTCCTGAAAACAGAATAAAACAAAAAATAAAAAAATAAAAGATAAAATTTTATCGTTCGACAAAATTTTATCTTTTTTGCATTTTTTATAGCTTAAAATATGCTTATAATAAATTACGCTTATAGCTTCTATGTAGCTTTGTTCTTCAATCTCAGATTGTCGGCGACCATTGCTATAAATTCGGAATTTGTGGGTTTGCCCCTCGTGCTCTGTATAGTATAGCCGAAAATCTCGGTTATCGTATCGTAATCCCCCCTGTCCCACGCGACTTCTATCGCGTGCCTTATCGCCCTCTCAACCCTGGACGATGTTGTTGAAAACAGTTTGCCTATCGTCGGATAAAGCTGCTTTGTGACGGAGTTTATTATATTTGTGTCCTGCATAACAAGTATTATCGCCGTACGCAAATACTGATAACCCTTTATGTGGGCGGGAACGCCTATCTGATGAATCATTTTTGTCACTTGAGTTTCTATATCCGGCGTATTCTGTGTACCCGGGTCTTTAAACCAACTCGACTCGCCTTTTGCGTAAGACGATTTGTCGTTTGCGAGATTTCGGATCAGATCGTACAGTATATTATAATCGAACGCCTTTGTCATACAGTAAGCAGGACCGTTTTTTAGTACCTGAGTGAACATATACGGATTGTTTATTGCGCTCATAACTATAAAAACGGGTTTGTAGTCCCTGTACTCCGAAGAGTTGGCGGATTTATTGAAATGTCCGACAACAGCCGCGGCGTCGTATTTAGTCAGCCACAAATCGATTAATACGACGTCCGGTTTAAATTTCCCTATTTTTGAAATAGCTTCTTCCCCGTTTACAGCGTCGGGAAGAAGCTCAAACCCCTGTTTTTTCAGGTGTTCCGCGCATATGGTTCTGAACTCGGAATTTTCATCGGCAATTAGTACCTTAATCCCCATAGATTGTACTCCTTTTTTGATTTTCATTTAATTTATAATATATTTTTTTGCTTTTGAACAGAATTATATAATTTAATATAATTTTCTGTCATATAACAGATTATACTACAGGCAGACAAATAAATCAATATATTTTTTCCTGTTATCATATGTAATAAACCCTGATAATAGCGGCATTGTAAGAGATTACGGAACTAAAATTCCAAACTCAGACTACAGTCGACAAATAATTTTTAATACATCCAAAATGCCCGAATATCAGCCAATCCGGCATTTGAAATTTCTATGGATAATACTTAAAGTATAAGCTTTACTGATAATCAAAATAAAGAACAAAAATTTTTTCATTTTTGTTCTTTCAAATTATAAAAGCTGTATAAATTCAACGAATTTCATTATTCGGATTTTTTATATTTCGTCGTCCAAAACAGTGTTTCTGCTTCTGAATAAAAGCGAAATGCACCATATTCCGGCAAGCCCTACCAACGTATAAATTATCCTGCTGACGGTTGCCCCCTGACCTCCGAAAAGCCAGGATATAAAGTCAAATCTGAAGATTCCTATGGAACCCCAGTTAAGCGCGCCTATTATAACCAAAATAAGCGATAATCTATCTAACATTTTTTATCCTCTCTTTTTAAATTATCAGATTCCGGCAAGACCAGAACCCTTGCCCTGACTGACAATTAATTCGGCAAATATTTATTTTATGTTTTTATATTTTACAAATTGCCATGATAATATTATAACCTTTTGAAATTTAATTTATTCATTTATTATTTTGTGATAATTATATTTTGCTTCCGCTTCCTGAAATGTATCGACAATTTTCTGCAGAGCGGGGCGGACATATTCGTGCACGGCATTTATCCCATTTATGCGTATCTCATACGGTGGGATATACCTTGTCAGCAAATCCCACAGAGCGTCTAAGTTGCCGCCGTACCAATCGGGAAAAGCCAGCTTTTCGCTTATTAATTTATGAGCTTCATAAACGCTTTTTACTTCGGTGAAATCTATTGTTACTACGTTCATAACATAAACCCTTATATTTTTGTACATTTCTTCAACTCTGCGAAATATCTCAATGACTTGTTTCATATATTCTGCTATATCATCTGATACGAGATTTATTCCGCGAAAATATATTTTACATTGGTTTAATTCTTTAAGCTGTTTCAACAATCCGTCCGGGTTTATGTCATTCCAGTCAGATAGATTCAAATTTTCTTTAAGCAGACTGCGAACGTCGTCTATACTTTTGCAAGGCGCAAAGTCTATTATTATTTTTTCCGGGACTGTAATTTTTTCATCAATACTCTCTCCCAATGCTTTTTTTATATAGTTTATCCATATATCGCTTTCAGGTGATAGTTTTTTTAACGCATCTATAACCCACCCGATTTGAAAAAAATCATTACTATAAATTTCCAAAAACTTTATGCTTGCTTTTAATACTTCCTCTGAAGTCATAGAATCTTCATTAGTGATTTTCTTTACAGTTTCTTGCCATTCTATCCAACATGCCGGATCAGCGGACATAGAATCAATAAAAGTGAATGGACTTAAAAAGCCAAGAACCATCGCCAATGAATCATTTTTTGTCGTTTTCCAATAATGTTCATCAAGCAAATAAAACATCGCTAAGTAACCTTGCTTTAAATCTAAATTATTCATATACAAATATTCCTCCGTTAATTATATTACTTTTTTCCTACCATGGACGCTCAGATGATTTTAATCCAGTTTCCGGATTCCACAAATGAGGGATTGAATTTATACCGCCCTCAAATATTTTACCATTTTGTGCTTGAACCCAAACTTGGCTTCCATCTGATTGTATTTTAGCATACCATTCGTTCCCGTTTTGATCTTTTCCCAAATAGTTATTTTCATCATTTGCGATATCTTCTAATAATTGTCTGTTTTCAGTTGTATCTGGCAAATGACCATTTTATTTCTAAAAATATGTCCTATAACAGATTTACTTTTCGGGATTTTATTTTTTGGAACTTGAGCGTCTGTCCCCGTTATTTCAATAAATGTCCTGTAATCGTCATATGTAACGAATATCAGCCCGTCGTTTGAATATACTGTCCTCTCGTCGCCTCGTGAACCGCCCACATAGTTAATACCCGCTTCGTACCATATCCGTCCCGGCGCGTCGGGCAAGTGACCGTTTCTGTTTTCGTAGACATCTCCGCCAATCATTTTCCCCTGTGCCGTCTCGCCGAGAGTATTCGCTCCGGGATTCCACCCGTAATTGCTTTCCGCTTCAGAAGATGTAACGTAATAATCGGGTAGCTGCCCTGTGTGAGCCAGATAATAATCCGCTCCGTTTATTCCCAAAGCCGTGGCGGTTCCGGCTTTCTTTGCGTCCATTGTTTCAATCCGACATCTGCAATGCGGGTGAAGCGGCGGCGCAGGATCTACTGTCTCGGTTATCGGATATATTTGTCCGTGCTTTTCATAGCAGGTTGTACCTGATTCGGCATCTGCTTTGGACTCGGCGCGGCACACCTTTGCATCGTCCATAGTAAGCCAGTTTTTCCAGTTTTTACTTTTTAACGCTAATAAAATTATATCATATCCTTTCTTTTATTTCAACATTTTTTATTTTTATTCACACTTTCTCCTCCACAGCAGATTTGTAGCATAGCGTACTGCGTCGATAAAGTGATTATTTCTGTCGGGGTATCCCGACAATACTTCGCCGTCCGCGCCGCGCTCGTATTCGTACTCCAAAAACTCTTTCGCCGTCTGCGGACACTTATTTGCGTCTATAACAATCCTGTTCAGCCCTTGAAGCCACCGCATGGAATACGCGACGCTTCCGCCGCCTCCGTTAGACGCTTTCGACGAAATCGAACCTTTCTCCGCACCTCTAGCATAGAGACCGTAATTTAAGTAGTCCGCGATTGATTTCGGCTCGGAACTGTCGCATATTATTAAATCGTCTTTTTGCAGACCTTTTTCATTTATGAGAATATCCGCAGTTTCGCGGTTGCTTTTCTTGACTGCCGACGTCTCGTCTATTATGTATAGCGCGCGGTTTTTAGAATCATAACAGCATTTCACAAACGCCCAAGGATCGGGATAAAACCCCCAGTCTACGCCGTAATAACTCCTCTCAAATTCCCTGACGGTTTTGTGCTCCTCGATGCCGAACTGTTTTGCCGTCACATTCTCAAACACACTGCCGCTTTCTCCGATCGCTTCGCCGAGATATTCGTGATTGTACGCTTTTTCGTTGGTATTTTTCAGATATTCAGCTTCGTCTAAGAAAGGCTGTCCCAACCATTCCGGCGGCGCGTCAAGATAACTGCTTTTATGTATTATCCTGTCTGATTTTGTTTGACTTATTTCGGTTTCTTCCCTATTTAGAAAATGCCTGCGGCTTACTGGGGTATTGTAGCTTGACAGAACGATTATATCGTCTCCGCCCCGCATTACCGACTGCTGTATATTGCGCACCGCCTCGCTGCCTTTAAGCTGATCTTTTTCCTCAAACCATACCGCGCCGATATATGTTCCGTTGGGTGGTTTGATTGACTTGATTTTAACAGGGTCGTCGCAGCCTCGGAAATATATAATCTGCCCGGTATCGTTTTTTGTAATCTGCATAGGCGACACCGTCGTGCAGGTGAAATATTCGGAAAGCCCGAGCATATCTATGGCTCCGGTTATCTGGGCGTAAACGCTGCTTCTAAGGGTGTCTTTAACCTGACGCAGGGCTATTGCGCAGAAATTTTTATTGCGCATTATCTCGTCTACTAAAACCAGCGCGCAGAACGAAGATTTTAAAGAACCCCTGCCGCCTTTGAAATCGTAAAACCGGTGCCGCCGTACGCGTATATCCCTGTATATATCCGTATACGCGCTGCCGATTAAATGCGCCGGGATACCGTTATAACATGGGCTTCCCTCATTTTTATCCTCCCTGTTCTCTCTGAGAAAATCGGCAATCAATTTAACTGTTTTTATATCGCCATCTTCGACTGCCGTTTTAACAGTATTGGCAATCATTGCGTTTTTGATATTCATGTCGCTTTCGGGTATCCCAAAATCTTTAAGCGTTTTTATAGTGTTGTTGTTATCTTCGGAATCCGGTATTCCCGCATCCATCATTTTATTTAATATTGCGGTGAAATCCGTTAATTTTTTATTGTCCGTTTTTGTCTTTATAATTTTTCTCCTTTCTGTGATTTTCGCCCGTGCCTATTTCGTTTATCTTTTTCAATGCCTTCGGGTGAAGTCTGTGAACAACATGAACGTAGCTGTACCCCATATCTTCCGCGACTTGTTCCCATTTTTTACCGCATAAATATCTGTGGATAAGAAGACTTTTACATTCCGGTTCTTTTATTTTGTCTATTGTGTGCGAGATTTTTTCTTTCAACTCGTAAAGTCTGGTCATATCGTCTTTAACAGAATTTTCTATATCGGCGATTTTACACACGCAGTCCTCGACTTTGCTTCGCTTTTTATTTCCGGAACCGATTCCGGTTCCTGTTTCGGAATAAAAAACGCTTCCGGCTTTTGACGCCATTTCCCTCCAGTAAGAAATCTCCTCAAGTTTACTGTTAATCTGTAGGTTTATGTATACAGTCTGGAGCAAATCTTCCTGGATATTGTTAGCGCTGCTTTTGATTTTTGGAGTATTTTTAGTGATCCTGATGTTTTTGCTGATTTTGCCGTTTTTTTCTATTCTGCTGCCCGTCATCATTACCTTACCCGACTTCCTTCCCATTTCCATTTTCCATTTTTTATAATATATTTTATCAAGAAATCATATATATATTATACATCTGTAATTACTAAATGTCAATATATTTTAACAAAAAACTGAAGTTTTTTTAATTAATATAATTTTAAGCGAGAAATTTGAATGCTTAAAAAATGCTGAATAAATGGGTATATTTTGGCAAATATGACTTCCGTTTGTTAATTATATTGCGATATATTGTTGATATTTAATGAATTTTTACTTTTTCACTTGCTTTTTTTTATTTTGTGTATTATACTTAGATAAAATTTTATAAATTCTTTTTTTCTTTCGGTCATCGATAAATGAAAATAACTTACCTTAATTTTAACAGTTTTATTTTTAATAATTGCAAAAGTTAAACGGAAGGAGTTTGATTGATGCGTCAGCCGGAAAGTAGATTTGATAACAGGGGTGATACAGCCCGACCCATTGCCGGTAATATCAGCGGTAATAGTACTAATGCAGTTATGCCGAAAAACAGCCCTGATCAAATTAAAATGATAAACAGCGAAGCAAACAGTATATTATATATACCAAAAATACAGTCGTTACAGCCATTACAGGCGCAAAGACCGCAAAACAGACAAAACAGTTCGGAAACTTTAATAAAAAATGATGTACATATGCCGAACAGCGTTCGTCCGAACACTGTTCGCCAAATTGAAAGAAGTAACAGCAATAATAATCAGCAAAACGCCGATCAGCAAACTGTAAAGAAAAAAAAGAAAACAAGCATTTTAGATAATACTCTAAACTCAAACAGCAGAACCGTTGAACGATGCTCGCCGAAACCCGCCGCTCAGCTGCAATCAAAACCTCGGCTGCTGGCTTTGCCGGAGGCTCAAAATAAACTGATTCAGCCCGACAAATCCGATATAGCCAATTTATTTCTAACTCCCGAAGAACAGGCGGAAATACGCGCTCAAAGTTCTAAAAATTTTAAAAAGAACGACCATACGCAGAATATTCAAAAAGTTGAAGATAATAAAAAAAGCCAGGATAAGCGGGTAAATCAAAAGAGTTTAAATATTCAAAATGTACAAAGCATACTAAATCCGCAAAGTATTCATCAGACGCATACAATGCCGCAAACGGCAGCGAAAATATTTCAGCCGACCCACTTGACTACGCATACGCAGACAGTTCAAAAAATGCAGTTAGTTCAGCCAATTCAAACGACTAAAACGATTCAAAAGCCGCAAATGCCGCAGACAGTCAAAAAACTGCAAACGGCTGAAAAAACTGAAAATATTGAAAAGGCTGTAATTTCTGAAACACCGCAAAAGGCGCAGAAGAAAATTCGCCCGGTTAAACGTCTGAAGAATAAATTCCGGAAAAACGGCTTGAATATAATAGATTCTTATTTCAACGCTTATTTTTTCTATTATATATGGAAAAGCCAAAAAAAGGGCAGAAAAGTAAAAGAGTCCCTGAATACTATAGCAAATCACCCAATCGGATGGAGCGCTGACACAAGCAACGACTCTGTTTATGAAAAAAATATCTATGACAAATATATTTCATATATGACATCGCTGTCAAAATTCGTTGGGTTTATTTCGCGGGTTTTTGCGCCTGTCCATAATTTCTTCGCATTGATAGGCAGATTGTTCCCGCGCTCTGAAACTAATGCGGACGCTGAAAAGAACAAAAATATTTCAGAACTTGCAAAAAGGACAGCGGGAGTTATTCTCCCAGCCGCTTCAATGGTTTTTACAGTATTGACTATTATTAATATAAGCGCATATAAACCCGAAACTGAATTGTGGATAAACGACAGCAGAATCGGACTTGTACAATCGAGAGAAGATTTAACGTCCGCTTCGTCTCTTGTTGAGACAAACGTGTCCGCGCTTATAAACGAACCGTATGAGTTTTCAGAAATCGTAAAATATAAAGTCGTTCTTACAAAAGACCCGTCTTTTGTTTCGGAAAGCGAACTGTATAACATCGTATACAGTGACGCTCAGAATTCCATAACGTCGGCGTACGGATTATATATTGACGGGAAGTTTGTCGGGGCGGCGTTGAAAGACACCGATATAAACGACGTTCTGAACGGCGTATTGGATACAAATACAGACAAAAATACAGATGAGACAGTCGAATTTGCCAACGATATAAAAATTGTCCCAAAAGAGTATTCAAAACTCGACGTTGTCACAGAAGACGAGCTTAAAAATATAATAAACACTTCGGTTGCGCTGTCGATAAATATTGCGGATACTACCGATACAACAGATACAGCCCTTTCGAGTTTGAGCAGTTCAGCCGCAGACGCTTCAGGAAATCTTTCTGTTCTTTCGAACAACGCAGACAGCTCAAACAACACGGATATTAATTCAAACGACACGGCAGGGCAAGGGATTGGAACAAACGAAGATATTGCCGCTGCAGCAGCTTCGGCTCTGAATCTGACCGACGACGATGCGGTTGACACTATTCCGCGCGGAATGGTAGGTTCTCTTGCCGACACAAACGACAGCGGCATTTTGGCAAGATTAGCGAAATCCTCCGCGAGTGTTTCTCCCGATCTGATTCAACTTAAAAAAATAAAAACAGAAACATATACGACGTCAATACCGTTCAGCGTAGAATATGTGCAGTCAAATAAATATTATGTCGGAACGCAGACAGTTCAGACACAGGGTTCGAACGGTCAGAAGAAAACGACTGAAGAAATTACGTATATAGGTAATTCCGAAGTCTCAAGAGAAGTGACAAACGTTGAAACAATATCAAATCCGGTCAATAAAGTCGTTTTAGTCGGGAATCAGCCTAAACCTGCGGCAAAATCTTTGTCGACTTCAAAATCCGTGCCAGTTATCAGCGGACAGTTGATACGACCGGTAACAGGCGGATATGTAACAACGCGTTTCGGTCAGGGAGGACACAGGGGAATAGACTTGGTTGTCCCGTACGGCTCGCCTATACACGCCGCCGACGGCGGGACTATTATATATACGGGATATGACGGCTCATACGGAAATCACGTAATAATACAACACAAAAACGGACTCACGACTTTATATGCGCACATGAGCTCCATTCTCGTAAACAAAGGCGACGTCGTATCTCAGGGTCAGACGATAGGGAAAGTCGGCTCGACGGGAAACAGCACCGGACCTCATCTGCACTTCGAGGTTGAAAAAAACGGCGTGCTGCAGAATCCCGAATCTTACGGGATAAATTAATAATTAGAAATTAACCGGTTATAGAATAATTGCGTGATTAACCTCGCGCAATTATTTTTTGATAAAACATTTTAAATTTACATAAATTTCTTTAATTTCTATTGTAAAATAAAATGAAATGATGTAAAATTATATACAATATGGAATAATCATGGGGATAGTATGATTTATATAAAAAGCGCGTCAAATAATCCGTATTTTAATACTGCGTCGGAAGAATATATTCTCGAAAATTTTGATAAATTTAAAAGCGCCGCCGGAAATAATACGGAGGATATATTTATGCTGTGGCAGAATGTGCCCTGCGTATATCTCGGCGTAAATCAAAACGCATACGCAGAAATAAATCTGGATTACGCGATGAAAAACAATATAAAAGTAGTGCGGAGATTGAGCGGCGGCGGCTGCGTTTACCAAGATATGGGGAATATAAACTTTTCGTTTTTTTCAAACGCGTCCGAAGAAAATATATTAAATTTTGAACGTTACACAAAACCTGTAATAAACGCGTTAAAAGATCTCGGCGTTGACGCCGGATTGAAAGGGCGCAACGATCTGCTCATAGACGGCATGAAGTTCTCCGGCAACGCGCAGTGCGTTTATACCGCGAAAAAAACACAGCCGGGGAAGAAAAGAATACTTCATCACGGAACGATTTTATTTGACGCGAATATATCGAAACTTTCGCAGGTTTTAAACGCGGACGAAGAAAAAATAAAGAGCAAGGGTGTAAAATCAGTGCGGAGCAGAGTGACAAATGTTATAGACTATCTGCCCGGAAATAAAAAAATGACCTCCGCACAGTTTAAGGATTATTTAGAAAATTATATTGTATCTGAAAATAATTGTAAAATTTATAATTTCTGCGATGAAGATATAAAAAACATACAGTATCTCGCCGATAATTATTATTGTACTTCCAAATTTATATACGGCACAAATTTAATATATTCTTTCAGAAATAAAAAGTATTTTGACTTCGGAACGGTTGAGATTTGTTTCAACGTTCAGGATTTTAAACTAAAAGACGTGAAAATATACGGGGATTTTTTCGGAGAATCAGATATAAAAGAATTAGAATCATTTCTAAACGGACTTCCCCACGATATTAAAGTTATAAAAGAAAGACTATATAATAATTTTGATAAATCCGAGAAAAATATAAGCAGATTTATCAAAGGCTGCGATATTGAAAATTTTTCGGGACTGTTTGCGTAACGACGATTTAAGAGAGAAAATATTATATACAAACGGAGAAAAGCTATTTGGGTTGTAAATTATATGTGCAATCACCCTGACAGAGAAGCTGGAATAACAACCGCGCTCCGATTTTCATACCTATTTCGGTGAAAACATCGTCGTGCACTGTCAGCGCATGATAGAATTCGTCTGTGGCGTTGGAGAGTTCGATCGGATTGTCTTTGTGGAGCCTTTTCAGCCTGCTCATTGTAAGCCTTTTGCCTTCTTTCAACCGTTGGTCGTATGTAATGTCGCATATGTCTATGTCGTCGTCAACGCCGTCGAGGGCAAAGCTTCTGATCTGGTGCATATTTGCGCGTTCAAATATTTCTTTTATGTTAATTTCCATGTTTACTTCTCCTTTGATTCACATTTATTAGGTTTATTTCCTTCCTGTTATATATTATACAAGAATATTTTCTTCCTGTCAAGTGTTTTCTAAAAAATTTTAAAATTATTTTTAGGTGGTATGATTAATGTCTTCTTTAGCAACTAATTTAAAAGAATTGAGATTTAAAACAGGAGCAAAACAAATTGCCCTTGCCAAATGTATAGGCGTTTTGCCGAGAACAATAAGATTTTATGAAGCAGGAAAACTTGAACCTAATGTTAATGCTCTTATCAAAATCGCCGACTTCTACAATGTATCGCTTGACTATCTTGTCGGTAGGAGCACTATAAAAGAACGGAGATGAACTGCCAAAATATAACGATATTTTAACGGGCACGGCAATTAAATTCGCCTACGGCGAATTTATGTGTCCCTACAAACAAATGTTACAATTACGATAAGTTGGGGTTAATATATGATTGAAAAAATAAAAGGCGACCATGTGGATTATCTATTTAAAGCGATGATGTCTCTTGAAAATACGGACGAGTTCTACAAGTTTTTTGACGATATATGTACTGTCGCCGAAGTCGCGGAAATGTCAAAGAGGCTTCAGGCGGCAAAAATGCTGAGAGCCGGTACCGTTTACAGTGAGGTTTCGGAAAAAACGGGGTTGAGCACGGCAACGATAAGCAGGGTAAGCCGTTGTCTGAAATACGGAAGCGACGGTTATACTCTTGTCCTCAACAGACTTGACATGCTTGAAAAATCTGAAAACGGTGATAAAACAGATGAAAAGCGATAATAAACAATTCAGTGTTCTTGCACAGTATTATGATATATTGAACTATAACGCGGATTATAAGAAAGTCGCGGATTATATAGAAGACGTGTTTATAATATACGGGAAATCTCCTGAGCTTGTCTTAGATTTAGCTTGCGGAACGGGAAGTCTCACAGTCGAATTGGATAAAAGAGGCTACGACATGATTGGGCTTGATTCATCCCCCGAAATGCTCTCTGTCGCATATGCGCAAAAGCCAAATATTCTGTGGATAAATCAGGATATGTGCGGCTTTGAACTTTACGGAACAGTCGACGCGGTCGTCTGCTGTTTCGACAGTCTGAATTATATTTTAGACGAGGAAAAAATAGACAAATGTTTCGGTTTGGTCCGCAATTACCTCAATCCGGGCGGATTGTTTATTTTCGACGTAAACTCAAAATACAAGTTTGAGAATATTTACGCGAATAACGACATTGTTCTTGAAAACAGCGGCGTGTTCTGCTCGTGGCAGAACAGTTATA
>WQYZ01000100.1 GCA_009780985.1 Oscillospiraceae bacterium
AGATTTCAGAATCCAAGACGAACGCTGCAGAATCGCGCATTTCGGCTACTGTTTTGGTCCCCGCTTCTGGAACAAAGGATATGCGACGGAAGCTTTGCGGGCGTCGATGGATTATATGTTTTATGACGTAAATATAAACAGAATAGAATCCACCCATTCCATAAACAATCCGGCGTCCGGCAGGGTTATGCAAAAAGCCGGACTGTTTCCTGAAGGTCGGCTGCGGCAGAATTATATGACAGGAGAGGGAGAATATCAGGACGTGGATTTATACGGACTTGTAAAAGACGACTTTGAACATCCGTATAAGCCCGAAAAATTTGACTTCTTTGACTTGCCAAAATCGCAGATAAATCTAACAAAATACAATGTCCGCCTCGACTGCACAGGATATTATGACGGAAGCAAATTTAAAAACCATGTGCCGGCTTATGAATTTAATATAGTCGAAAAAAATTCCGGAACAATTCTGGGGGAGATTTCCCTCAGATTAGGATTCGGCGAAAATTTTTATTTCGGGGGGCAGGTCGGCTACAGCGTGAACGTCGAATTCAGGAATATGGGCATAGCGACTATTGCGTGCGGAATCATTCTTGATTTGGCGAGGGCGCATAATTTCAAGAAGTTAATAATCACAAACGAATACACGAACAAAGCGTCTCAGCGCGTCTGCGAAAAGAACGGCGCAAAAATTATACGCGCGGCAAAACTCCCGAAGTGGCACGATTTATACAACGAGGGACAGAGATACGTAAATATTTACGAGATTATTTTATAATTTAATAATCACATAAGCAAAATTTAACGCTTGAAAATTTAATATTTTTATATTATCATAATATTTAGGGAAAGCATAAAAATGTGAGGAGATGATATAAAGTGTATATGAGCATGGATGAAATCCAAAAAAAATATAATGGTCAGTGGATTTATATGATAAATTTAATAGAAGATGAACGCGGACAGGTTATTGGCGGCGAAGTTGCCGCAGCCAGCGATAGCCGTAAGAAAATTTTACAGGAAATGCTTCATTCGGACAATGATAGTATTTATATATTGTACGCGGGAGAAATGCCTGCGGGAATAGGCGGAATATTGCTGTGAAAATTTCATTGCCTATCAACGGATATTCAAGTTCAATAAAAATAAACGTATATATTTGGAATAAGTATTTGAAAAAATATAATACAATGCTTATTATAATTGATACCGGAGCAAGTGTAACTACAATTTCAGCTGAAGTATTATACAAATTAGGTTATAATTTAAAAGAGTGCAATGAAAAAACCATTTTGACAGCCTCAAAAAAAGAGCAAGTTAAATCTGTAAATATTGAAAAATTTAAAATAGAAAACTTTGAACTGACTAATATAGAAGTATATTCCCATGAATTCCCTGAAGATAGTTTCCACGCCGCCGGCGTTCTCGGTTTAAACGTCCTTACAAAATTTGACATTAATTTTCTTTTTTCCCAAAACATTTTAAAACTTACACCAAGAAACGATATATAAAATAAAAATAAAAAACGAAAGGAACTTACATGAGTTTATGAAAAACATAACGTTCAACGAAGAGAGATGTAAAGGCTGCGGACTTTGCGCAGCAGTATGCCCCCAAAAAATTATAGCCAATAATAAGGAAAAAATAAATCAAAAAGGTTATTATCCCGCAGGAGTAAAAAATAAAGATTTATGCACATCGTGCGGGCAGTGTGCGATAATCTGCCCCGATGTGGTTATAAAAATAGAAAACGATAAATAAATATAATTTTGGAGGATAAATATAAGATGTCAGAAATGGTTTTAATGAAAGGAAATGAAGCGATTGCCGAGGCGGCGATAAGAAGCGGATGCCGTTATTATTTCGGCTATCCCATAACTCCGCAGAATGAAATTGCCGAATATATGGCAAAGAGAATGCCTCAGGTAAACGGTCTGTGCATACAGGCTGAAAGCGAGATTGCGGCGATAAATATGGTTCTCGGCGCGTCTTCCGCGGGTGCGAGAGTTTTGACTTCGTCGTCAAGCCCGGGAATAAGTTTAAAAGGCGAGGGTATATCTTATATAGTCGGGTCGGATTTGCCTTGCGTTATAATAAACATGCAGAGGGGCGGTCCGGGACTTGGAGGAATACAGCCTGCCCAGTCGGATTATTATCAGGCGACAAAAGCACTCGGTCACGGCGATATGCGTCTGATTGTGCTCGCGCCGAATTCCGTTCAGGAAATAATAGAACTTATAAGCCTTGCTTTTGATTTGGCAGATTTATACAGAACACCGGTTATGATTCTCGCGGACGGAGCGTTAGGGCAAATGATGGAGCCTGTGGATTTCGGCAAATTAAAAACAGGCGAGATCCCGGAAAAGCCGTGGGCGACTGTGGGACATCAGGATAAACGCCAGCCTAATATTATAAATTCGCTTTATATAGAACCTCAGGACTTAGAAAATATGGTATTGGAACGTTATAAAAGATACGCCGTAATAGACGAAAAAGAAGTAAGATATGAAGAAGACGGCGTTGAAGATTCGGATATAGTGGTAGTAGCATACGGCATATCGTCGAGAATCGCAAAATCTGCTGTCAGCAAGTGCAGAAAGAACGGTATAAACGCAGGCTATTTCAGACCTATAACTTTAAATCCGTTCCCGTCTCAAAGGCTTCGGGAAATTGCGGAAAAGACAAAAAGATTTTTGGTAACGGAATTAAATATGGGTCAAATGGTCAGCGACGTGAAGCTTGCGACAGAGTGTAAAAAGCCCGTCGATTTTTTCGGTCGCACAGGGGGCGTAGTCTCTACCCCCGAAGAGATATACGACGCGATTGTAAAAGTTTTAAAATAATGTTATTTACAGAAGATAGGAGATATATAAAACATGGTTGTATTTGAAAAACCAAAATCATTGACAGACAAAGAGTTCAGCTACTGTCCCGGCTGTACGCACGGAGTTGTTCACAGAATAATCGCCGAAGCCTTGGACGAACTTGACGTAGGGGGCAGAACAGTCGGAATCGCTCCCGTAGGCTGTTCGGTTTTCGCGTATAATTATTTTAACGTCGATATGATACAGGCTCCGCACGGACGCGCTCCCGCAGTGGCTACCGGGGTTAAAAGGGTTTTGCCGGATAACGTAGTATTCACATATCAGGGCGACGGAGATCTCGCCGCTATCGGCACAGCCGAAACAGTCCACGCCGCCGCAAGAGGCGAAAACATCACGATTATATTTATAAACAACGCGGTCTACGGCATGACCGGCGGTCAAATGGCTCCCACAACAATGCCGGGGCAAGTCACTACTACGTCGCCGTACGGCAGAAAACCTGAAATCCAGGGACTCCCCGTGAGGGTCTGCGAAATGCTCTCCACTCTCGACGGCGTTGCCTACGCTGAAAGGGTTTCTACCGACTGCGTAAGAAATATACGCGGCGCAAAAAAAGCGATAAAAAAAGCGTTTGAATATCAGATAAATAAAAAAGGTTTTTCAATAATAGAAGTTTTGTCGAACTGTCCCACAAGATGGGGAATGTCGCCCGTCGATTCCCTCGAATGGATAAGATCAGATATGATTCCGTATTATCCTCTCGGAGTTTACAAAGACGCTGCGGCAAAACAAAATAATAAAGAGGGGGATAAATAGTATATGAGCACGCACAGTGTTTTTATCGCGGGATTCGGCGGACAGGGGATTTTATTCGCAGGCAAGCAGCTTGCGTTAGCTGGCATGTATCTGAATAAAAAAGTTACATGGCTGCCTTCGTACGGTCCCGAAACGCGCGGGGGCTCGTCAAACTGCACAGTTATAATATCTGACGAGGAAATCGGCTCGCCGATAACTCCTCATCCCGACACTCTTATAGTTATGAATCTGCCAATGTATACAAAGTTTCAAAAATCCATAGCCAAAGGCGGGAATTTAATCTGCGACAGTTCTCTTATAAACGAAAAAAGTGACAGAGAGGATATAAATAAATATTATATCCCCGCGACTACTATCGCGTATGATAACGATATGCCGATACTTGCGAACGTGATAATGCTCGGAAAGTTATTATCCGCGACGAATATATTCACAATGGACGAACTTGTTATGTCAATGCAGAAGAGCATACCGCAGTCGAAAAAAGATTTGCTCGACATGAATATAAAAGCACTTAATATAGGATTTGATTATGCAGAGTGAATATGTATTAATGAATGAAACGAATAAACCTCTTATAAAATTTCGTAATCGGATAATCTGCGGGGATGTATTGGAAGTCATGAAAAGCATTCCCGAACATTCGATTGACCTTGTGATTACTTCTCCGCCGTATAACCTAAAAAATTCCACCGGAAACGGCATGAAAGACGGACGCGGAGGCAAATGGAAGAATGCGGAACTTGTCAATGGTTACTCTGATTATAACGACAATATGCCGCACGAGCAATATGTAGAGTGGCAACGTAAGTGTTTAATGGAAATGATGCGTGTTATACCGGATAATGGTGCGATATTTTATAATCATAAATGGAGGGTACAGAATGGACTTCTTCAAGACCGACAGGATATTGTAAACGGTTTTCCTGTTCGTCAGATTATTATTTGGCATCGAAAAGGCGGTATTAATTTTAATGCAGGATATTTTCTGCCAACATACGAGGTAATATATTTAATTGCTAAACCAAAATTTAAATTATCACCAAAAGCTAACGCTTACGGTGATGTTTGGGAGTTTGCGCAGGAAATGAAGAACGAGCACCCCGCGCCTTTTCCAGTAGGTTTGATCGATCGTATTATTTCGTCAACATACGCTAAAACAATACTTGACCCATTTATGGGTTCTGGGACAACTGCAATTGCGGCTTTACAAAACAGACGCGATTATGTCGGAATTGAATTGTCTCAAGAATATTGTAAAATGGCTGAAAATCGTATTGAAGATTTTAAGGGAGGATTATTATATGAGCCATGACACAGATAACCTTACAAAAATAATCACGAACAGTTGTTGGCGTAATTCATATTGGTTTGCGCGTATGCTTTTAAATGGCGATAAATACGGCGGTGTAGGAAAATCAAAAGAAAAACAGTTACTTGGGCTATCCTCGCAGATAGAAATTGTTTTAAGCCGTGATATACTGACGGAGAGCGAAAAGATAACCATTTGCAAAGATATGATTTCAAAAACTCTTACAAGTTTATTTACACCAAACGCCAAAGGTTATGTGTTATCTGATTTACTTGCAACAGATATTAACGACGAAATAATTTCAGTTGATGATGTTGTCGTTTTTATTGTCGCCGTAAAATATATGGTTGCTCCTATGAATGCGGCTATGGCTCTTGTACCGTCAAGCGATGCTGAATTCTGCCGTACTACGGCAAAAAATATTCTTGATTCACTTGGAGAATTAAGTGTAGGAAAAGTTGTAAGCACTTGGGACGATTTAGGAGTTAAGGGCTGCCTTGATGTAGAACGCAACTTAGTTGTATCAGAATTCACAAAGCTTCGTACAAATTTATCCACGCTTACAACTCAAAGAACTGAAATTGAAGATAATATGATTTTAACCGCATTTGTGCAAGAGTTTGAGAGGCGTTTGGGGCAAAAACGAAAGAATCGCGCAGGAAATAGTTTAGAGGACGTATCAACATTTTTATTTGATTATTATGGTTTTAAATCTCACCCTAAGCCCGACCATTTTCAGACAGATATTGAGGTTGATAAATGGTTCAAGTGCAAAGACGGTTGGACTATTGGTATTAGCTGTAAACGCACTCTCCGCGAGCGTTGGAAACAAGTTTCAAGCGCAGACAGTAATGCGCTTTCACGTTATAAAATCAGAGAAATATGGCATTTAATAACCTATGATAAAGATTTAAGCGACGACAAATTAACCATGCTCGGTCAGCAAAGACAGATCTTTTATTTATCCGAAACAACAGACCGATATAAATCTGCTTCTCAACATATAGGTATGTGTGATTATGTACGTCCGCTTAGTCAATTTATATCCGATATACGGAGAGAACAAAAAGGATAGATTACATTTTGAAAACTATCACTCGCCCCAAAGTCTGCGCGGTAATCGCGGCGGCAAACAGGAGTCCGCGAATGAACCTCGCGGACGGAATGTCGAAAAAAGATTTGCTCGACAAGAATATAAAAGCGTTGGGTATTGGGTTTGAGTATAGGGAAAACAATATATAGGTAAAGATATTATCTACGCGGAAACAGTGCATAGACATAACGAATATAATTTATATTAGTGGGTAAAAAGTATAAGTATGATTAAATTCAAAAAAATTATATCAACCGCAGTTATAATGGCAGTACTTGTTTATTGTTTATCCTCCTGTGCAGTATTAAATGAACAGGGCTCGATTAATGAAGCGACATATGAAACCCCTGTTTACGGGGAAACTGTTGATGATAACAATAATAACGATGATATTATGAAAATTTCTGAAATAACAAATGAATTTGATTTTTCAAAAGATTATTACAGTCAGGTCATGTCGTTTGCCGAAGACATAGCAATCAGTTTTTATAATTCACCGGAATTCGGATATACAAAAGAAGAGGCAAAAAATTTAGAACTCGGCAAACCTTATCAAATATTAAAGATTACTGATAACAATATTTCAGCGCAGGGGGCGCTGTGCTATCCGATATATTGCAACGGCGAAATCAGGGGGATAATCACGATTACGACTGTTTCTAATGGAGATGAAGATTATCTTCTTGGATATGATACAGGGTTATCCGTCTATATTAACACAAATTCATTGACGGAAAAAGATTTTGTTTTTGTAATAGCGAATAATAATCTTTACGCGTATTGCTCGGATAACTCGGTGATTTTTCTTGCCGACTATTCATATCCGATGACTAATGAATCTTCGCCTGACGATTATCCGAAAATAGATTTTAATGATATAAGCGAATTTGCATTTGTCAATGAAGTTGTTGAGAGAATTTATTTTGACGAAAGTCGTATAGATTGATATGCAGGATATGCGCCCGTTTGACTGACTGTAGGTTTGAATTGGCGTATATAAAGAGTATAAGCATTTTCTTCAGTATGGTAAAAATAAAATAGCTTCATAAGTATAAATATTTTCTACAGTTGCTAAATCATATGCCAAACAATTTCACAATAGGTGTTATGGATTTATTAGAAAAGAAGCAAATGAGGAGTGATTTTATGGACGCATATATGCCAATGTCAACGTCGAAAAGGCATAATGAAATAATAACGTCTTTGATAATAAAACTAGCAAGTTTAATTGAGCAGCGAAAAATTCATGTATGGCACGAAGAAAGTTCGTTAGTGTTTTGGGGCAAAAAAACAGAATTGTGCAGTTTGAGTCTGGTGGACATAGAACGGATAGCAGATATAGAATCTTTCAGAGATAATGTGATAAATGAGCTATATTGCGTTCAACCGGACTTCATGTTATTTCAACATAATAAATATATTGAAAACAAAAAACGTACAAGAACGGCGGGTTGTCCCGATCTGATAATAGAAATTTGGTCAGACGGCAATTCAGAAGATGAAAAGACATTTAAAAAGTTCTTAAATTCGACTTCGGATAAAACAGAGCATTGGTATATAGAACAAGATTCAAACGAAGTTAATTGTTTTTTCGGTAAAAAAACCTTGCCGAAACAATCTCTGTCAAATATACTGCATACAAAAAATGGCATAGAGGTTGATTTAAGACGAATGGCTATAGAATAATTGTCAATGAAAAAGAGCATTCCGCAGTCGAAAAAAGATTTGCTTGACAAGAATATAAAAGCGTTGGGTATTGGGTTTAGCTATGCCGAATAAGTTTACGGTGTAACAGCGCTTAATAATAACGAATAAAATATAATACGCCGATTAATAATTCGGCGTAAATTAAAATTTATCGGCAACGGCAATCCCCCGGCGGAATACTGCAAATTCTGAAAAGAACAATCGATAATTGTTTGATGATATTATAATTGTCTCACATTATTCAAATGGGGGAGGCAAAATGAGTCCGGAAATAATCACGGCTTTGATTGCTATAGTCTCAGGCGGGGGTCTGACCGCATTAATCAAAGTGTTACTTGACTATACGAAACAGCGGCATACCGCTCACGAGAAAGAAGTGGACGACAGAATTACCGCATGGCAGCAAATATCGAGTAAAAATGAAAATAGAATTGAAATTTTAGAGCAGAACGTTGACAGTTGCAATAATGAGATAAAAAATTTAGAACGATATATTTTCGCGCTTGAACAGACTATTCTTCAAGCCGGTTTGAATCTGCCAATACGACCGCAATAGAAAAATACAGAAAAATGAATAATATTTGGTGAGAACGCGGCGCGCCGCGTCCTCACCGACTTTAAATTTATGAAAATATAGAAATTAAAGGGATAAAAAATTATCTATGCCTAATAAATCTGATGGCGTAAGTTATACAAGACCTAAAGTCTGCGCAATAATCGCGGCGGCAGGCAGAAGTTCGCGAATGAAACTCGCGGACGGAATGTCGAAACAATTTATAGAAATAAGCGGAAAAACCGTTATTGAAAAAACAGTAAAGGTTTTTAATTCATGCGATTACATCGACGAAATAATTATTGCCGCAAGACAAGAAGATATAGAAAATATATGGACAATCGTCAAAAACTGCGGTTTATATAAAGTGAAAAATATAATATCCGGCGGCGGAACACGTCAGGAATCTGTGTTTAACGCAGTCCGCACAGTCAGTGATTATATCGGTTTTATCGCGATTCACGACGGCGCGAGATGTTTTACATCGCATGAAGATATAGAAAAAGTTATACTGAAAGCGTTCGAGACTAGCGCGGCGGCGGCGGGAACAAAAGTCACAGACACCATAAAACTCGCGGACAGCGAAAATAATATAATACGCACAGTTGACAGAGATTTTTTATGGGCTGTGCAAACCCCGCAGGTATTTGCAAAAGATTTATATATATCGGCTTTAAATGCCTGCAAAAACAGTGTGACGGACGACTGCGCAATAATCGAAATTACGGGACATCCGGTCAGTATCGTCGAATGTTCAAAATATAATATAAAAATTACGGATATGCAGGATTTAATATTTTTAAAGAATTTAACAGGAGTTGAATAGTATGGCGAAATACAGAATAGGTCACGGCTATGACGTTCACCGTTTTGGAGAAAACCGCAAATTAATTTTGGGCGGGATTGAAATCCCGAATAATAATATAGGTTTAACCGGACATTCCGACGCGGATGTTTTAATCCACGCGATAATCGACGCTCTCCTCGGCGCGGCGGGGATTGGCGACATCGGGGAGTATTTCCCCGACAACGACGCAAAATATAAGGATATAAGTTCCGTAACACTTCTTGATGAAGTCGCGAAACTTATAAAAAAAGATTATATAATCTCAAATATCGACTGCACAGTTATTTTACAGGAACCTAAACTTGCTGATTACAAAGAGAAAATCAGAATAAATTTGAGTCTGATTTTAAATATGTCCGCGGCGGATATAAACGTCAAGGCAAAAACCGAAGAAGGTCTCGGTTTTACCGGCAGTAAAGAGGGTATCGCCGCTCACGCGGTATGTCTGCTGGCGCCGGGTAAAATAAGTTTTCTGTGATTAGTTTTTATTCTGATTAAAAATAAATTCCAGCGCTGTCTTTATCTTCATATCCCAGTAAAACCACTGATGGTCTCCCGGAGATTCTTCATATTTAAATTCAAAATTCTTCCCGTCCATAAAATTCTTAAAGTTTATATTGTCCTGATATAAAAAATCTTCCGTGCCGCACCATACGTATAGACGCGGTTTGGGCTGATTGGATTTGTTTAGCTTCTCGGCTAAAAGAAACAAATCGTTTTTTTGACGGCTCTCGTCGGTATCTTCAAAAATTTGCGAGAAACTGTTCCGCAGTCTTTCGGCGTCAAGCGCACCGGAGAGCGAAGCTGCAACCGAAAACTTTTCAGGACATGACAGACCGAGTTTCATCGCCCCGTATCCTCCCATTGAAAGCCCCGCCGCATAGCGGTCTTCTCTTTTATTTGAAAGCGGAAACATGTCTTCCATAATTGAAACAAGCTCGTCGGAAATAAAAGTGAAATAGTTGTCGCCGTTTTTTAAATCGGCGTAAAAACTTTTGTGTGCGTTTGGCATCACCACGGCAAGGCTGAGGTCGTTGGTTTCTGCGTAATCGGCGACATATCTTTCAATGGAAGTCCATCTGCTCCATGCGGTATGGTCGTCGCTCAGACCGTGAAGAAGATATAAAGTCTTATACGGCTTTTTCCTTATTTTTTCAGGCGAAGACTGCGGCAGAATAACATTTGCGCTGTAATCCATACCCAAAACGTGCGATTTGAAGTTTACGTTTAAAAACGCCATAAAATAATCCTCCGATAATATAATATAACTTATATTTTACCAAAGAGATAATTATCTGATTATTAATACAATGTTAATTTATTGTGATAAATTTATCAAATTGGCGAGATTTCACTGCTTTCAGTAGATTTTTGACAAATATATTCGTATAATCCGAAACATATTTTTTTAATTCTAAATCTTCGCCGTTTATTTTCAGCGTCAGAAATAAATTTAATTTAGTTTTATTGATTGATTTGTACAAATCTGCGTCGTCTGCAATATAAATATTTTTTGCAATTTTTTCAAATTCCGCATGATTTAATACCAGTTTTCTCTCTTTATGTAAATCAGTCATAAATGAGAAAAAAACATTCGCGAATATTACCGCGAATATATTGTCCATCAACTCTCTGTCGTTCGTCAGATTATTATGCGAGTATATTTGAATAAGCGTATTTATTTCAGTTTTTCCGAAGTAGTCAATACACTTGGCGCAGAATTTATTTTCCGAATTTATAAATTCTAAATATCTTTTCACATACAGAACGCTTTTAAATTTTTCTATATGTATTGTTTCGATATACAGTTCAAAATTTATTGATATTTTACTTAAAAAGGTTTTGTTTGCCAAAATTTTTGCTTCGGCAAGCATTTTATCAATAAGTTTAAGTCCTTTGTTATAACAATTTCTGACTCCGCCCCTTTCTTTTAACAGCCCCGTCAATTCAATTAATTTTGCGTCTAATTCCGTTTCCGATGTTTCAGATATATACGATATGCAGAAACAGTCCAGAACAGCTAAAACAGCCAGAAGCAATTCGTTTGCTTCCAAAGAAGTAACAGACGTGCTTGATCCGTTTGTATACATCCATATGCTGTCCGAAAGTATATCGTATATCTGAGACTGCATAGTTTCCATGTCACGTCCAGTCAATAAACCGGCGTTGAGCGCGTTGTCTGTCAGGCTTAAAAAGTACATGCTTATGTCAATATTTTTTGTGTCAATTTTACTTATATTCTCTATATTTTTATTCTCTCCATGATTCGTCGTATTCATTATATTCGCCGCTCCCCCATTCTTCGTTTTCATAATCATCCCAAATACGAGTATCGTTCATTTTATATTTTCGCAGTATCTTTTCAAGTCCCTTGCTTTGCATGACCTCAATTACTCCGTTGCATGTTTCAATGAATACTTCAAACATTTCCGCAATTAAATCGTCGTCTGACAGTACATGAGGAATTTCACCCTGGATATAATAAAACATATCTATCAATTCCCCTATTGTTTCAGCAAAATCTTCCTGATTTATGTAGCGGGATTCTAAAAACGCGCTTGTTAATCTTGTGACCGCATCGGATTTTATTTCAACCCGCTCGTTTTCCGTCAGAGAGTTTCTGCGGTAAGCCGATATTTCCCGCGCCGCCTTTTCGGTTACAACTAATCCGTAATTGTTTGCTTTGGCGTTTAAATCTTTCAGGTTGTCTATAAACTTTTTATCTTCATTTAGTTTTATGAGAGAAGAAAAAGTAAATTCTGATTTTATTATACTGGTATTGTCGTCGCTATTTTTTGCATCTTTATCCAAAATAAACCGCCTCCAAAAAAAATTTAAAAATTTTTATAAAACCTCTTGACAAAAAATTAAAAACGTGCTATAATAGAAATATAGATATATAAAAATATACTTTTAAACACACTTATTATATATTCTACTATAAATTCTTTGACTTGTCAAGGAATTTTTTTTATTTTGTCTAATAAAAAATATTTGATTAACTTACTGTAAAATTACGTGAAAAACTGTTTATTTTTATTTTCTATTGTATTATAATAAAAAAAATATAATTGTTTTTTAGGTGATTTTCATGGCTGAATTACATAAACCGCATAGAAAACTGGTTTTCTATGATTTTTCTATGCAGAGAAAAATTGTCGCCGGATTTTTTCTGGCAATGTTTATTTTGACGGTTGTCTTTATATTCATAGATTTAAACGGCGAAACGGGTTTCGGAATCGGCATGTGGTTCCCGCCGGTTTATTTTTTCGCATTGTTCATTGTTACATATAACCTCAACAGATTCAAAACAATACTTCGCAAAGCATACAAACCGCTAATATATCTTTTTTATATAGGCATGATTTTGTTTGTGACCGCTTTTGCGGTATACTGTTTTGTAACGCTCAGCTATACTGCAGACGATATACCTGAAAATCCGGATTTAGTTATAGTTCTGGGGTGTCACGTCTACGGGGATAAGCCCGGTAAACTTCTTGAAACGAGACTTTCTGCCGCGCTCGATACTTTAAATAAATATCCCGGCGCAGTCTGCATAACAACAGGCGGACAAGGTCCGAGCGAAACCGCTCCCGAAGCACGGACTATGAAAAAATATTTATCTGATAACGGAATCGGCGCGAACAGGATTTATGAAGACGATAGATCTTCGACAAGTTTTGAAAACTTGAGTTTTGCCGAAAAAATTGCCATAGAAAATAATTTAAAATATCAGAATATTATTGTAGTCACAAGCGAATATCATATTTTCCGCGCTATGATGATTGCGCACAGGGTATATCCCGACGCAAATATATACGCGGTTAAGGCAAATTCGCCGTTCGCTTTTTTCACTTCCGGTATGATGCGCGAATTTTTCGCATTTGTAAAAAGTTTTATAATCGACAGGACGGGATATTGAATTTATGAATAATAACAAAAATAATCTTATAATAAAAAACGCGCGTATCGTCGAAACCGGCGAAACTGCGGACATAATAATTTCAGACGGGATTATCGCACAAATCTGTACGGGCGGGAATTTACCCGCTCAGGATTGCGATATAATAGACGCCTGCGGGAATTATATTTCCGCAGGGTTTATAGATTTGCACGTCCATTTGCGCGACCCGGGGCTGACATATAAAGAGGACATAGAATCCGGCACAAAATCTGCGGTAAAAGGTGGAATTACAACAGTTTGCTGTATGCCGAATACAAAACCGTGCCTTGACACCTCGCATGAAATAAAATATGTGCTTGACCACAACGCATACTGCAATGTTTTGCCTGTCGGCGCGATAACAAAATCGCAGAAAGGCGAAGAACTCACAGAGTTTGCAGAATTGAAAAAAGCAGGAGCAATCGCATTGTCAGACGACGGCAGACCGGTCGAAAATGATAATATAATGCGCGAGGCTCTGATTAAAGCAAAAGCAAACGATATGCTCATAATGTCGCATTGCGAGGATTTAACGCTTGCGCACGGCGGGATTATAAACGACGGCGAAACGTTAAAAAAGATAAATCGGGAATATAATCTCAGTTTAAAAGGCATACCGAACGAAGCCGAAGATAAAATCACAAAACGCGATATAGACTTGACGTGCGAAACCGGAGCGAAACTGCACATCGCCCACGTGAGTTCAAAAAACAGCGTCGATTATATAGCCGGCGCAAAAATTCGGGGATTTAATATAACGGCGGAAACATGCCCGCATTATTTTGTTCTGACCGACGAAGACTTGTTAAAATACGGCGTAAACGCGAAAATGAATCCGCCTCTGCGTTCTGATGAGGATAGAGAGCAAATCATATACGGCATACAGTCAGGAATTATTGACTGCATTTCCACAGACCACGCCCCGCACTCTTTAGAAGATAAGTGCGACGACGGAAATATTAATCTTGCAAATCTGCAAAAAGCCTCAAACGGCATAATCGGTCTTGAAACGTCGTTTGCATTGGGCGTGACCCATCTTGTAAAGCAACCTTACATTACACTTAAAAAATTGATAGAACTTATGACTATAAATCCCGCGAAAATAATCGGTATCGACAAAACGTACGGGACAATAGAAGCCGGAAAATCCGCAGATTTAACGATATTCAACGTAGATGAAAAATTTGTGTACGACAAAAATCAATCTTATTCCAAGTCGCGCAACACGCCTTTTCACGGATTTGAATTGTATGGGAAAATCCTTTACACTATCGTCGGCGGTAAAGTAGTTTATATAAACAAATAATATAAAATGGGGAGATGAAATTATGTCTTTCGCAGTTCTTCAAGAAAAAATAAACGCAAAGAAAAATCCCACAGTTATGGGACTTGACCCAAAACTTGAGTATATACCAAAGCATATACTTGATGAAGTCACAAAAGAGTTCGGCAAAACAAAAAAAGCTGTCGGCGAAGCATTATTCAGATTTAACAAAGGCTTAATCGACGCCTGTTGTGATTTAGTCCCCGCAGTCAAACCGCAGTCGGCGTATTATGAAATGTACGGATTAGACGGACTTGAAGCGTTATACAAAACGGTAGAATACGCAAAATCAAAAGATTTATATGTGATTCTGGACGGCAAACGCGGCGATATAGGCTCGACTGCCGAGGCGTATTCGGCGGCGTATTTAGGCGAGACTGATATATTTGGCATAAAGAGAAAAAGTTTAGACTGTGATTGCCTCACAGTAAACCCGTATCTCGGTATAGACGGAATTCAACCGTTTATCGACGACTGCAAAAAATATGATAAATCTATATTTGTTCTTGTCAAAACATCGAATAAATCTTCGGGCGATTTTCAGGATATAATAGTTAAAAGCGGCAAAACTCTGTATGAAAGAGTTGCACAATCTATTGTGGATTGGGGAAACGAATGTAAATCAGAGTATAAATATAATCCAGTCGGCGCGGTAGTCGGCGCGACTTACCCGGAACAACTTGCAAGTCTGCGCAAAACTATGCCGAGCACGTTTTTCTTGGTGCCGGGATTCGGAGCGCAGGGCGGCGCGGCGGACGACGTAAAACCAGCGTTTGACGAGAACGGTGAGGGAGCGGTTGTAAACTCGTCGCGCGCGATTATGTGCGCGTACATGAGGTATGGTGACGGGCGGGATTTCGGCGAGCGGGCGAGAGAAGAAGTCATACGCATGAGAGACGCGATAAATGAGGTTATTGGGAAATAGATAGAGATTGACATAGGAAATGAATATTTTTGGAAGGGTATTATTTATGGAAGATAGGATATATAGAAAACTTTCGATTTCAGATTTACCATTATTAATGCAAATAAAAAATGAAAATCCAGAATTTCAAATTTGTGAGGAAAACGCAAGACAATTTCTAAATAATCCAATGAATTGGATTTTCGCGTGCATACGAGATAATAAAATTATCTGTCAAATACGGGGATATGAGTTAAATAACATTCATAACAGCGGTAATATGCTATATATTCATGCAGTAAGTGTTGGTCCACAATACCGTCGGCAAGGATTTGCCACAAGTATGCTTACTAAATTAAAAGAAACGTGCAAACTGCTCGGTATATATAAAATCTTTTTATTTACCGAAAAATCTAATATCGCGGCTAACGGGTTGTACAAAAAAGCAGGCGGCATATATAATGTCGATTTTAAAGATGACGACGATTGTAGTATTGTATATACTTTCACCCCATAAAAATTGAGAAAGTAACGAATAAAAATTAATCAAACCAGAAAGCGAATATAAAAACATATGGTTGAACTGAGAGATATAATGTTTGACAATGTTTATGATGTGCTTAAATTAACTCCAAACGAAAATCAGCAGCGGTTTGTCGAACCGGTATCAAAAGCGATTGTCGTAGCATTTGTGGGGAATAACGAGGGG
>WQYZ01000101.1 GCA_009780985.1 Oscillospiraceae bacterium
CAAGTCCGGTCATCATTGAGCTGTAGCCGGGCGTAGTGGGAACGGACGGCGAAAAACAGTTTTCAAATACAACGCCGTCCGATAAATATTTTGCGATATTCGGCGTAGTCTGCCTTTTATAGCCGTAAAGCGACATATGGTCGCGTCTCAGCGAGTCGATACCGAAGAATAAAACGTTTAACTTTTTTTTGTTATTATTGCAGCATGACATAAAATTTTTCTCCTCATATTTAAAAATTTATTATGATTTAATTTGTTTTAACCCACTTTCTTTTCACAACTCCGAAAGTCAATACATCGTGATAAACGCCGTGTAAGCATATGCCGTCTTGTAAAACCGCCTCATGGACAAATCCCAATCTCTCCGGAACTGCGCGGCTTTTTTTATTATCGGAAGCGCAGCAGATAAATACTCTGTTTAAATCAAGTTCGTCAAACCCGAAATCAGTCAAAGCGCGCACGCAGTCCGTCATGATTCCCATACCCTGATAGTCCTGCGCAAGCCAATAGCCAATCTCCGAGCTGTTGTTACTCCTGTTAATTTCGTGCAAACCCATGTTTCCGATATAGTTTCCGCCGAGAAAAATCCCGAATATAAATTCGCTTTTATTTTTCAAAGACTTCTTCCAGTTTTCGATTGAGTGTCTGGTATTATGCGGCGATTTTGTATCGTCAACCCACGGCAGCCACGGACGCAGATACTCGCGGTTCTTGTCGACTACCTCAAATACTTCGTCGGTGTTACCGGGGACTAAAGTCCGCAGTTCCAGATTTTCGTTTTCCCTGACTTTGATAATCATAAATTAATGCACTCCGTATCTTATCACATAGTAGATGATGTAAATCCAGCCGAGAATACCGTGCAGAATCGCCCAGCCTATCGCGTGCCAGTTTGCGTATGATACAACCATCGCAAGCGCAGACCCGAAACTTATTCCCGCTTTTACCGAACCTTTTGCGATATTATTGTGGTTGTTGTTTTGTTCGTTTGCCATAATTATCTTGCTCCCAACTTCTTCAGGCACGCATTCATATAGCCGTACGATTCCGCCGCGATAATCGACGCTTCTGTGACGTCCAAATCACGTCCGATAACTTCGAGTACGCAAGGTCCGTTATAGTTTGCGTCTGCCATTGCTTTCATATACCCGAATAAATCTATATCGCCTCTCCCGCACGCTTGGTCTTCCGGGTCTCCGGGAGACGGACCGAAACCTTTGCAGTCGCGTATATGCACATGCTTCATTGCATGGATAACGCTTGCGAGAGCGTCTTTCGGGACTTCGCCCGCCCTGTGAATATGGGACGGGTCCATGTCAAGCCCGAAGTACGGATTTTTTACGGCGTCTATCATTCGCAGCGACGTCGGGGTGTTGTAGACCGCACAGCCGACATGGGCTTTGCATGCGAGTGTGACTTTATATTCTTCTGCCATTACCGCGAGTTTGTTAATAGATTCCATGCTCTGTTTGAAAGTTTCTTCGTCGTCCATTTTACCGCCGGGACCTATGCAGAGCACCGGGATTCCCATTTCCGCCGCTCCCTCAAACGCGATTTTCAGACGTTCGGGGTCTTGCGTCGCGATTTCAGACGAGAGAAATTCAAGTCCGTTGTCCGACATTATAGCTTTTAAATCGTTTTTGTCCTGTTTCCATGTGTCCGTGTTGAAATGGTCGATTCCCATGCCTTTGAGAGCGGAAATACCCAAGCCGTCATAACCCGATTTTTTGATATACTTTGCCGCAGTCGCAAAGTCGGCGGTTTTGAATAAAACCGAATTTACGCCAAGTTTAATCATGTGAATAATCCTCCTGATATTTTTTATATTTATTTTTAAAAATAGTTTATTCTATAAACGTCACGATTTCATCAACCGGACGCCGATTTTGCGGCGGATATGAATCCTCTGCGGGATAGCCGACCGGGATAAGCCCGACAGGTCTGTATTCTTTTGGCAGGTTTAAAACTTCCGACAATTTTTCTTCGTCGAACGCCCCGCACCATGTCGTCCCAAGTCCCATGCTTTTCGCGCACAGTAAAATATTCTGAATCGCCGCCGCAGTATCCTGTATTGAGTACAAATTCTTGCCCCTGTCGCCGTAACGGCTCGCGCTTCTTTCAGCATCCGTGCATACGACGATAAAAGCCGACGCAGTCAAAATCCAATCCTGATGGCATGATTTCTCTTTTATTTCAGCTTGAAGTTTCTTGTCTTTTATCACATAAAAATGCCACGGCTGGCAGTTCCCGCCGCTCGGCGCGGACTGCGCGGCTTCTATCAGCCGCATAAGCTGTTCTTTTGTCACGTCTTTGTCTTTGAATCCCCTTATGCTTCGTCTCGACTTAGCCAAGTAAATAAAACCGTTACTAAAATCATTCGGAGATTTTACATCCATATATTCTATGACTTCCCCGAAACCTTTTACGAGGTCTTTTGAGTTTGAAACTTCGATAGGATTATTATTCATGTATTCCCAACCTTTCCATAAAATTTTGTTGTTTATTTCTGAACGGATAATATGCCATAGTTGTATCCGACTTTTCGAATCCGTATTTTTCATAAATAGGCTTACCCGCATCAGTAGCGTCAAGCAATATTCGCTGACAGTCGTTTTTCTTTGCTTCTTCCATATTCAACCCAAATAAATGCGTCCCTATGCCTTTTTTGCGGAATTCCGGCAGAGTGTATAAATTGCCGATATATGCCGTTTTACCGTTCGGACACCAGCCGTTCGGCGGAATAGCGTATAAAGTTAGACCGCTTGTCGCGAGGATTTTGCTGTGGGAATCTATCGCCGACCATGCGATAAAACTGCCGTCTTTGAACCCATTTTCTATGTACTGTTTTGTGCTGTCAAAAATCTCCGTTTTTAATCTGTCTGATATAACGCCGTTTTCTTTTGTTTCACATAGCATTGCGACGCGAAGCTCCGCCAAAACAGTTATATCGTCAAAGTCCGCTTTTTTGTATAATATGTAGTTTGCCATGATTATTATAACCTCTGTGTATTATATCCCAATAATTCAAGATTTGCTTTCGCTTTTTTTACGGCTTTATATACCCGCTCGTTTGTCAAATCTGTCGTGTCGGCGTTTGTATACTCCAGAATAAACGGTATATCCGGCGTTATTCTGAAATAGTTCATGAAGAATTTCACCCAGTCGATTTCGCCTTCGCCGAGTATTTTTCCATAGCAATCGTTGACTTTTCTGTCTTTGCCGTGAATATACGCTATATACGGCGCAAGATATTTGAAAACATCATCCTCGTCCGAATTTGCGATATAATTTGCCATATCCAGAAGAGCTTTTATATTAGTCAAACCGGTTTCGGCGTATATCTGTTCTATAAAATCCCGCAGTCTTTTCGCGGACGGGATAACGTCGATAACGCACGCTTCTATGCATATATTCACGCCGCGTTCTTTTGCCGCGTTGCCGAGATATATAAAATTTTCTTTCAGTCTCTGAAGATCGGATTCGTAAACGTCGGTGGTTATACCACGTTTGTCAGGTCTGAAACCAAGTTCTGTCGAAAGGTTTTTTATTCCCGCGTATGCCGCAAAATCCATGCAGCGCACAAAAGCGTCCCGGGATTTCTGCCTGTATTCGTCGTCGCCGGGAGCCAAATTGTCTGTGAATACTCCAAAAGATGTGACTTCTATGCCGTTGTCGCGCATAATATCCGCTTTTTCTTTTGTGGATTCTTTTGTTATGCCGTTTTCGTCGAGGGCTGAAATCCCATTGTAAACCCAGCCTCCGAAGTCGGGGTGCGACATGCACAGTTCCGTACAGTTGTAACCGTGCGCCGCCATAAATTTTGCCGCTTCCGCGACGGTCATGTTGCCGTAACTGCGTGACACTATACCGTATTTCATAAAATTATACAACTCCTTTTTTATTTGAATAAATTTAATTTTAAATTTTATATCTGTTTCCGTAAGCAATTGAATTTTTTGGCAGTTTCTTTAATAGATAAAAGAACATGTAAACATCTGTCCAACTGCCAGCAGCATTTAGTAAAAGAAGAAGCAATAAATATGGCAATAAACTATTTGCAATAATCATAAGACAACCTAAAATAATCGATATTGCAATAAAAGGCAACAGTAAAGAGAATAAATTTTTATTTCTTGATATTTCACCGTCATAAAATGCAGAAACTGCAGAAAATCCTATATAAATATGGCATTTATCCGAAAATATATTAGGTGAAAACGCTATTAAGTGTAAAATTTCGTGAATAGGTATAATTAAAATGAAATATATCACAATAGATAAAATAAGAAAAAATGTATTAATATTAAATTTCGTAATTAAACTGATTTCCACCAATACAATAACAAGTAAAATTATTATATTACCCGCATTAACTATTTTTTTGGTTTTATTCCAGTCATACATACCGCGCCAGCCGTTGGCTTCACCATATCCGATAGAATCATAATCAATGTATTTTTGTTTATATATTTTCATAGCATTATCCTGTTTATTTTAACAATAAAAATCTTCTATCTTCATTATATACTATTTGATTTTATTCTTCAAGCATAAATTATATTTTTATATAAATATATTCAAAAAAGACAAAATTATTTAATTTTTGTGCAATAGAATATATTAAAACAGTCAAATATCCTAAAAATTATCCTAAAAATTCAGGAGTAAATTTAAAATGTCTGATTACACAAACAGCCCTCAAAAATTACGCGAATTAAAAAACAAAACTTTTTTTATCTTCGACATGGACGGCACAATATATCTTGGAGATAAACCCCTGCCAAACGCAGTTGATTTAATCGCAAAAATAAATAGCAGTCGTAACAAGCGCATGATTTATTTCACAAACAACGCCTCGAAGGACCCGTCTTATTATTTGGAGAAACTGAATAAATTAGATTTTCCCGCGTCAAAAGAACAGATTTTGACATCCGCTGACGTTTTAATCAAATTTTTGAAATCGCACAGAAAAAACAAAAGTATATATCTCGTCGGCACCCCTTATCTCGAAAATATGTTCAAGACAAATAATATTGATTTGACATCGGATAAACCCGATATCGTCGTCACATCGTTTGATACTACTCTGACGTACAACAAACTCGAAAGAGCCTGCACATATATCAGAGACGGCGCGGAATGGCTCACAACTCACCCTGATATAAACTGTCCCGTCGAGTACGGGTATATCCCCGACTGCGGCGCAATCAACGAACTTATACGCGCATCGACGGGGGAACCTCTGCCCAAGGCATTCGGCAAACCCTACGGCGAAGTTATAGATATGATTGAAGAAATATACAGGGAATCCAGAGCAAATATGGCAATGTTCGGCGACAGGCTTTATACCGACATTGCCCTCGGCAAAAAAAACAACATGACGGCGGTTTTGCTTCTGACAGGCGAGGGAACTCTTGACGAAGCGTTGAAACTGCCGAAAGACTTGCAGCCGGATATTATTTTTGAAAATCTTTTCGAGGCTGAAAAATATTTATTTTAAATTATTTTACATTATTAATATTTTGTTTTTGAATAAAATACAATAGTATGGTATAATTAAAATGGGAAGAAATTTTAATAAATATAGCAAAACTGTTATATTAAAAAAATCAAGAAAGGTTATGATGATAAAATGGATTATGCAAAAGAATCTTTGAAAAAACATTTCGAGTGGAAAGGCAAAATTGAGACGGTTGTGCGCCCTAAATTGGAAAACAGAGAAGATTTGTCTCTGGCTTATACTCCGGGAGTTGCCGAACCGTGTCTGCAAATACAAAAAAATGTTGATTTAAGCTACGACTTGACTTGGAGAGGCAACTTAGTTGCCGTAGTCACAGACGGAACGGCTGTTTTAGGTCTTGGGGATATTGGTCCTGAAGCGGGTATGCCCGTAATGGAGGGAAAGTGTGCGCTGTTTAAAACGTTCGGCGGAGTTGACGCTGTGCCTATATGCATACGCTCAAAAGACGTCGATGAAATCGTCAGAACAGTCACGTTGCTTGCTGGCAGCTTCGGCGGCATAAACTTGGAAGATATTTCGGCTCCGCGCTGTTTTGAAATCGAACGCCGGTTGAAAGAATCCTGCGATATTCCGATATTCCACGACGATCAGCACGGAACGGCGGTCGTAACTCTTGCCGCGATGCTCAACGCTCTCAAACTGATGAACAAGAAAATAGAGGATATTGAAATCGTGACGAGCGGAGCTGGAGCTGCGGGAATCGCGGTAATTCGCCTGCTTATGTCGATGGGGCTTAAAAAAGTTATATTATGCGACAGTAAAGGCGCAATTTACGAGGGACGCGAGGGACTTAATTCCGAAAAAGCCGAAATGGCAAAAATTTCTAATTTGGATAAGAAAAAGGGCTCGTTAGCCGACGTGCTGAAAGGCGCGGATGTGTTTATAGGCGTTTCCGCCCCCAACTGCGTCACCGCCGATATGGTCAAATCAATGGCGAAAGACCCGATACTGTTCCCGATGGCAAATCCTGTTCCAGAAATTATGCCGGATATAGCTAAGGCTGCAGGAGCAGCTGTCGTAGGAACAGGAAGAAGCGACTTTGCAAATCAAATCAACAACGTTCTCGCTTTCCCGGGAATATTCAGGGGGACTTTCGACGTCAGGGCAAAAGATATAAACGACGCTATGAAAGTTGCGGCGGCAAAAGCAATCGCCAGCATGGTCTCGGACAGCGAACTTAACGCCGAATATATTCTGCCGAGCGCATTGGACAGAAACGTGGGCAAAGCCGTTGCGGCGGCTGTGGCAAAAGCTGCTAAAGAGTCGGGCGTCGCAAGAATTTAATCGCAGAAAAATAATAAAAGTAATAAATAATACAAAGAAGGTAATTTTATTTATGAATGGAAATAGAAAAGGCTCAAAAATCACTATTATCGGAGCGGGCAACGTAGGAGCGACAATCGGTTATACTTTAGCGGTTTCCGGAATGGCTTCGGAAATTGTGTTTACGGACGTTAATAATGATAAAGCGGTCGGCGAAGCTATGGATATTATCCACGGATCGGCTTTTTTGCCGCCTGTAAATATATACGCCGGTCAATACGCAGACGCAGTTGATTCGGATATTGTTATTGTGACCGCGGGAGTAGGGCGTAAACCCGGGCAGTCGCGCACCGACCTCGCCCAGATAAACATAGGAATATTTAAGACAATTTTCCCGACTGTTGTGAATTACGCGCCGAACGCAATCTATGTGATTGTAAGCAATCCCGTAGATATACTGACATATGCGGCGATTAAATATTCCGGTTTGCCCGCCGCTCAGATAATCGGCTCGGGAACGATGCTGGATTCCTCGCGTCTGCGCACAGCCATAGCGGCGAGTATGGGAATAAACGCCCACGACGTTCATGCGTTTGTATTGGGAGAGCACGGCAATACGGCGATGATTCCATGGTCGAACGCTTCCGTAGCAGGCACAAAAATCGAAACATATTTTGAACTTACGAATAAATGCGACGGGGAAGACTGCAATGTAAAAGAGGATCTGGATAAGCTTTTAGACGGAGTAATACAATCCGGCGCGGAAGTTATAAAACGCAAAGGGGCGACGTATTATGCTATCGGACTCGCTGTTCGCCGTATCTGCGAAGCGATTCTGCGCGATTCCAAATCCGTGCTCGCGGTGTCAAATATGATGCACGGTCAATACGGAATAGAGGATGTATGTATCAGTCTTCCGTATGTTATCGGCTCGAAAGGAATTATAAAGGAATTCCCCATAGTGCTGACAAAAGAGGAAGAAGATAAAATCCGCGCAAGCGCGGATTCGCTCAAGAGTATAATGAGCACAGTCGATATTTAAATAAGTTTTTATTGAAATCAGGCAACAGATATTTTTATTTTTAAAGAAAATATCTGTTGCTTTTTATATGATATAATGGTATAATATGGTCGTTTAAAATAATATTGGAAATTTGTGTGTAGGGCGCGACGACCCGGCGCGCCGCCGATAAAACCAACATAAAATCAGATTTGCGGCATGCCCAGTGGTCATGCCCTACAAATAATATTACCATTATTAATCTAATCAACTATAATATAAAATAAACGAAAAATTTATGAAATGAGGAGAAAAATTTATGAACAATCATCTTGACCGTGAAATAAGAGGCATATGCCTGACTGTGCCAAAAAGCGAAGACGTCGCTTTAATCGTAAGATTTATCGACGAGTGGCTTGCGCCGCGAAAATGCAATTTGCTTGTGCTATTGACGCGATACAGGTATCAATTTGAAAGTCATCCGGAATGCGCGTCCGACCATGCTGTTTCAAAAGCTGACATGGTTCGGATAAGAGAGGCTTGCAAACGTAGCAATATCAAGCTTGTGCCGAAAATGAATTTAATGGGTCATCAGTCGGAAAAGAAAAAGGACTCAATGGACGGACTTTTGAGGGGGCATCCCGAGTTTGACGAAACACCGGATATGGACGAGGTTTTCTACTGCCGAAGTCTATGCCCGAACCACCCCGATATAAAATCCGTAGTATTTGATTTGATGGACGAATTAATCGACGTATGCGAAGCCGACGGATTGCATATCGGCTGCGACGAGGTTTTCGACATCGGGCTGTGCGACAGGTGCAAAAGTACGGGAAAATCGACGGCTGATATATTTGCGGACTGGATAAACGCGCTTGCCTCGCACCTGAGAGAAAGAGGCAAACGCGCATATATGTGGGGCGACAGACTTCTCTCGAGCAGAACCGGATACGGGTCGTGGGAAGCGTCGGCAAACGGCACGGAAGGCGCAATCAATAAAATCGCGAAAGATATAATGATATGCGACTGGCATTATGAGAATCTTGACGCATATGTATCCGCCGATATTTTTCAGAGCCACGGTTTTGACTTTCTTGTCTGTCCGTGGAGATATAAGGATAACGCGGTAAAATTTCTCGAATACGCCGACAAACACGGCGGTGAACACCTGAAAGGTTTTTTAGCCACAACATGGCACGGTTCGGCGGAAATAGCGAAGCATATGATGAACATCGAAAAAAGCGGAAATGATACAATACAAAATTTAGCAATGTCACTGGATGAATTGTTTAAATAAAAAATTTAAATCGGGAGGATATTTTATTATGAATATGGGCGAATATAAATTGGTCTGGAGCGACGAATTTGACGGCGGCGGCATTGACCTTTCAAAATGGGATTATGAAACCGGAGGTCACGGCTGGGGCAACAACGAAAAGCAGTACTACACGAAAAATGCCGGAAATGTATTTGTCGGCGACGGCAAACTTCACTTGGTCGCAAAAAAAGAAGATTATGATAAAAATAATTACACTTCGGGGAAAATTAGCACCTACGGCAAAGCTTCATGGAAATATTGTTATGTGGAAGCAAGCGCGAAAGTGCCGAGAGGACTTGGAACGTGGCCCGCGATATGGATGCTCTCCGATTCGATACGTCAGGGGACAGGTTGGCCTCTCTGCGGCGAAATTGACATTCTCGAACACGTCGGCGCAGACGAGGGGACCGTCCACGCGAGCCTCCATTCCGCTTTGTATAACCACAGCATAAACACGCAGCAGCATTATGCCGAAAATATGGGAAACTTATGGGACGGTTTTCACACATACGCCATCGAATGGACTGAGGATTACGTCGACTTTCTGTTTGACGGTAAGTCTTATGTAAAATATATCAAAGGCGAAAACGGCAGGGATACGAGCGACAAAGGCTGGCCCTTCAATAAAAATTTTTACATCATTCTAAATCTTGCCGCCGGCGGAAGTTTCGGCGGGGAAATAGACGACGCAAGTCTGCCATGGACTTTTGAAGTCGATTATGTCCGCGTATATCAGAAAAAATCATAGTATTTCTTGCAGAACCGTGATTTGTAGAGGCAGCCCTCACGGTTGCCTCTATGGGTTTATCCTCCTGTTGTTGCCGCTATTTCTTCCAAATAGTCGCCGAGTGTCTTAATATTGCCAGTCATCTTGATTTTATCAAACTTTCCGCCGCCGAGATAATCCAGTTCAAAATCAGCCTCGACTATTTCAGCTTTGTTCAATATTGCCGCTTCTTCTGATAACGTTTTTCCGTTGTACAAATATACCTCGTAATCATAGTAATCATATTTCAAATTAGCATAATCATATACCGTGTCCTGATATAAATAGTCCGCATATCCCGACAATTCGGAACCCTCGCTTTTCATGTATAAATCAATTCCATGCGTAAATCTTGTGCCGTGCATGAGTATATTGTTTCCGTCAGTAAAAATAGGCGGCTGAATTACCATTCCTTTATTGTTGAGATAATACGTGTTAAACAGAGTATTTCCGTTGAAATCAAACACATATAGCTGTGTGGCTCGTATATCCGTTCCGGCTGTGGTAATTATAACAAAATCGTCCGTTACAATAATCTGGTCGAACCATAAAAAAGTCATATTGACGGCGTGGTCGTTAATCTTGAGTACATAATCTTCTGTTGTTTCATCAGGGATGGTTTCAAATTTTATCTTTTCGTTGCCGGTATCATAATATTCAACTACGCCGCGATTATCCGGGTTACTCGTACCGCCGAAATAACTGCCGAACATACCGGCAAATTCTCTGCCCGCTCTATAGATTTGATTTGTATAAATTGCGGGTATACTTTCATTCCAGTTCCAATCTACGTTGAAATTGAATGCATGACCTATATCAAGCAGTTTAAAATAATTGTTTCCGTCAATATTATAAGCCGTAAGGCTTATTTCTTTACCGTCGAGATAGATTTTCGACGTTGTAGGCGCCGCGGTTTTATCGCCCGTTCCATTGTCTGACATTTCGCCGCCGACTGCAGTGTACGGCTTGCCGCTTGTGAGCGAAATTGCGTTTTTTGCGTTTTCCCAGCCGACGTCAAACTGTTTTTCCGTGCCGTTCAGAGCATACGCCAAATCGCGCAGTTTGAAGTAATCGCTGCCGTCTATATTATACGTTTTAAACGCGAAAACTTTTCCGTCTAAACCGTTGACGTCGATTTTTGAAGCCGTATATTTTGCGGTAACAGTTGTATCCGCCGCCGCAGGCATGACCGAAACCATCGAAACCATTGTAAAAATCGCAAGAATTACGCTCAAAATCTTTTTCTTCATAAAATCAAATCCTTTTTCAAATAAATTATATTTATTTTAAGCAAAAAATATTAAAATTTATCACAGAGGTTATGAGTAAACCGAAAAAATTCACAAAAATCTATTTAATTCTTTTATAATATTATGTATAATATATACAAATAAGGAGGGTAACGTTATGGCTTATGATGTTGAATTAAAAGAAGATGAGGCTGCAATATATTTTCTCGGTCAGGCGGGATATTTCATAAAATCCTGCGGGCGCGCGATTCTTATCGACCCATATCTGAGCGATTATTGCGGCAGAGGCGATAAGCGGTTTTCACGGCTCTATCCCGTGTCGGTTGATCCAAAAGAATTGTTTGCGGATATATTTATAGTCACCCACGACCACAACGACCATTTAGACCCCGAAACTATAATGCGTTACGGGATTGATAAAGACACAATTTTTGTTGCGCCGCATTTAACGGTAAAACATCTGCGTAAACTGGGGATACCCGACGAACGGATTACAGTAATCGACTGCGGTGAGACCAGCATCGTCCGCGAAATGGAAATAGCGGGGATATTCGCGCTCGGAACGTCGAAAGATTCCATAGATACAACGGGATATAAAATCGGGTTCAGGAACGGCAAAACAATTTATCATACGGCGGACACGACATACTGCGAACTTTTAGAAAAATCCGCCGAATATGCGGACGTTATTCTTGCCTGTATAAACGGAAAACAGGGGAATATGAATGTCGAACAGGCGGCTAAGTTGGCAAAAATTCTCGACGTAAAATACGCAATACCTAATCATTACGACGTAATGGCGTTAAACAGCGAAAATCCAGAACTTTTCCGGTATTTATGCGAAGTGAACGGCATAGGTGATCGCTGCCGTATTCTTGAAGTCGGCAAGCCGTTTGTGTTTTAATGTATTTGTAAAAAGTAGTGAAGATTATTTATATTTTGAACGGTAAGAAAGGACTATACAATGAATACAAAGTTAATAATGGTAGAGGGTTTGCCCGGAGCAGGTAAAACTACAGACGCAATAAAAATATATGAATATCTTAAAAGCAAAAATATCAACGCAGTTCTTTATGAGGAGGGCGAGTTACACCCTGTTGATTTAAAATTAAACGCTTGCGTCAGCAAAGAAATTTATGACGAGATTTTAATAAAATATTCTGATATTGCAAATGAAATAATAAAGAATACCGCGTGGAACGGCAATCAAGCTGTAATAGCATTTTCGAGAATATCCTGCAATAACAAAGAATTTTATTCTGAAATGGATTCATACGAAATCTATAACGGAAGAGTCGATATTGATAAATTTTGCAGTCTTTTAAAAGACCGTTGGGCGAATTTTGCAAAAGAAGCTGCGAAAAAAGAAGAAATAAATATTTTTGAAAGCAGCTTTATGCAAAGTCAAGTCAACGATTTATTAGGAATTTATAATTGCGATAAGCAAATAACTTTTAATTATTTGGAAGATATTCTTGAAAGCGTTAAAGGGTTGAACCCTATTATATTATATTTATCTCTAAATGATATAGAAAAAACGGTGAAACGTATTGCAGATGAACGAATATCAAATGACGCATGGGCTAATTGGATTGACATGGCAATAGGTTGGATTGAATGGATTCCGTATGGAAAAGCGCATAATTTAAAAGGTTTTGAAGGTGTCGTAGAATATTGCAGGGCAAGGAAAGAATTGGAAGAAGAATTTTTAATTAAACGAGCAAAAAATTATAAAATTATAAATGTTTCTAATGATTATGATAAGATATGGAAAGAGATAAAAATTATTTTAGATAATCTTAACTAAATATTTATAACTTCCGATAATAAGCATTTTCTGCGCAAAGCAAACTTATATAACACAATATAAAAAATAAAACCATAAAAATATTGGGAGGAATTAACTTATGCAAGACAAATACACGTCAATGAAAAATGTAAAAGCGCATATAGACTTTGCGGAAACTGTCGGACATATGGATTTCAAAAACCATTCTTTGGGAATCGGCGGGGTAAATCCCGCGCCTGTGCCAGCGAAAATAGTCAAAGGCACGGCTAAACTTAAACCCAGACTTATACGCATATTTATACAGGAGTTTTTCTTTATCGAGAAAGATAACGGAGAACTTGACTTTACTGCGCTCGATAAATATATGCGGTCGGTGCATGAAACCGGCGCGGATATAATGGCGTCGATATGTATAAAACCCCCGTCCGTATATCCGGTTGTGGACGAAACAGTCTGGAAACCGAACGATATCAAACGCTGGCAGTATATAATCGGGGAAATGGCGAAAAGATATTCTGTAGATAACAAATATGTGACGCACTGGGGAGTGGCAAACGAAATCAATATCGGCGAGTGGGGCGGATGTCCGTATAAAATCGACACTGCGGAGGATTATTTCGAGTATTATAAGATGACAACAGAGCCGATTTTGAAAGTATGCCCGGAAGTTAAAGTCGGCGGTCCGTCGTATGCTGGCATAGGCGAAGATTGTTATAGGTTTTTCGACGGGTTTATAAATCTGTGCGCAAAAGAAAAAGTACAGCTTGATTTTATCACCTATAACGTATATTCCGACAGCCCTGATTATCATGTGGACGGAGCTTTATGCGTAAAAAAAGTGGCTGATAAATATAATAGTGCAATCGAAATTTATGTAACCGAGCTTAACGTTGGATTGGATAATGCGACGTCAATAGAGGAAAAGGCGTACTACCCGAAAAAAGCGTCGGGACTTGGAGCGATAATTCAGGAGTTTCATAAACGCGCGGATTTTTTGAACACTTTCCAGTATCACATTTACGACCAGTTCTGCGACCCCAACGACTTTAAGCCGTTCTATGCGCGACATCGCTACATGGCTGAACACTGGAACGATGCGGTACACAGATTGGGGCTGTTTGACGAGAACGGCAGACCGCGCCCGCAGTATTTCCTGTATTCCATGCTGTACAATATGGCTGAAAACGAAGTGTCGGCAAAAATCGACGATTGCGATGATATCAGGATAAACGCGTCGTACAACGGCAGATATAACACGATTTTCATGACAAATTATAACGAAAAATCGACCGAAGATTTGACTATGTTCCTGAAATTCAAAAATGCCCGCGAAGGTAAGACAAGACTGACGGTTTACCGTATAGACGACGACATGATGTGGGACGAAGACACATGCGAGCTTATTCCCATTGAGGACAGAACCGCATATGTCCACGAAGATTTCCATTTTTCAATATATGTGCCGTCCGACTGCGTTGTTATGATAGTCTTTGATTACGACACATAATCAACATAAGACTTCTTGCGAAACTATTTCAATATATTTCGTGAATTTTTATAATATGACACGCAGTTGTTATAATAGCTGTGATATAATTACAGAGTAAAAATATTTTTTACGCTGTCTGCGTTTTCGGCGTGAAATGCAGGTTATTTATATTTTGTGCAGGAGAGAAGAATGAAAATAAAATTTTTAGAATTAAAAGATGGTTGTAAAATTTATGCGGAACTATATATGAATAATTTTGATAAAACATTGCTGTTCCTGCATGGGGGACCGGGAGCAGGCTGTGATTATTTTCGGTATCATGCGGAATTATTATCGGAATCAATGAATGTTGTTATATTCGACCAAAGAGGCGTTTTACGCTCGGACGCTATAGACGAAGAAAATTTTAACGCTATGGTATTGGTTGAAGATATAGAAGATATTCGCCAAATATTAAATATAGATAAAATTTGTTTAGCAGGACACTCGTTCGGCGGATTTCTTGCGTTAGTATATGCGTTAAAATATCCTCAAAATACTGATAAAATTGTCTTTATGGGAGCGACTTTTGATTTTGGAGATTCAAACAAATCATTTGAAGACAAAGCCATAGAAAAATTATTTGCTCTTAATGATGAAAAATTGACAAAGGCATTAACGGAGTTAGTCAGCAAGCGAGATACAGACGAAGATTTTAACGGAAATTTGCACGAATTAATGCCGCCTAATATGGTTGGTGAAATATTTCACCCGAAACCGCAAGATGAAGAAGCTATCAGTAAAATTTTTTATAATCATACAGAAGAAGATAAACAGAAAACCGAAGTTCATAAAAGTCACTTATGGGGTAATCCTGAATTTGACAAAAGCCGTTTAGATGAATTAAAAAATTTAAAATCGCCATCGCTTTTAATTGTGGGAGAGTATGACACGGTATGCTCAAAAAATCAAAGAGAAGCATATAAAAAATCTGTTTCCAATGGTGAACTAAAAGAAATAGACGGTTGCGGACATACATTGCATATGGAAATTCCAAAAATATTTGTAAATATAGTTGCTGATTTTATAAATAAGTAATGAAGATAATAAGCATTTTCTTCAGTATTATTGAAAATAGATTAACTGCGTAAATATAAATATTTTCTACGATATAATACAATGCACATTTTAAATCCTGACAGAGCCGCAATATGTCTATAGAAAGGGGACACTTAATTTCTATGAAACAATTTCAAGAGGCGATTGACAGGCGTATAGCTTTTCACAACGGCGAAATGCGCGACGGCATATTGCTGACGTTATCTTTGCCGTCGCCGTCAACATCGGGCGATTATTACGGAAGAAAAGAAAACGAC
>WQYZ01000102.1 GCA_009780985.1 Oscillospiraceae bacterium
CCGTCCGTGGTCTGAGTGCGCGGAAGTGCCGCCTGAGACTTCCCTTAAAAAGTTGCGCGCAACTATAGTGTCAGCCGTCGCCCCGCATATGCCTTTCGGCGATTTCGGAGTGATACGGCACGGACCCATATGGCAGATTTTACAGCATACGCCGCTTTTGCCGAATCCGCATTGTACCTTCTGCGTGTCATACCTGCTGAAACAGGTTTCGACGCAGTCTTCCTCAGCTTTCATGAGCATCTTTGCAGACGCTTCGTCGCTGACCCTTTGTAATGCAATATCCAATTCCATGTTTAAATTTTACCTCGTGTTAATATATTTTTGCTTTTAATTTTATAATATACCGTAATATTTTAAATTTGTTTTTCCATATACATGCCGCCGCTACCAGTATTTTGCACTATTTTATATCCGCATTTTTCATATAACTCTATAGCAGCCTTGTTATATTCAAAAACGTGAAGCACGATAATTGAAAATCTTTCTGACTTCACTTTGCGTTCCAATTCAGTTAAAATTGCGCTTCCATATCCCATTCGTCGGTATTTATCGTAAACGACAAAATCTAAAATAAATATATGATTAAAGTCTTGGATTACATACCATATCACACCTACCGGATTACCGTCATTATTTTCCGCAACGAATAAATTATCATTTGGCAATGAAAATTCTTTCGCTTCTTTATCCGCCAGTGCTCTCGCATCATTTTCGGAGCATTGTCTTGCTTCCATTAAGGATTTTATATAGTTTTTACTCGACCATTCTTTCCAGATTATATATTCATCATCGGTCATTCTCCGTAATTTAATATATTTTATCATTTTTACAAAATTCCCCTCACAAACCCGTTCACTTTTATATTCACCGGATTATCGTCCGGCAGTTCGAGAAAACTGCGGTTTGTCTCTGCAAACTCGGCGATACCGTCGTCGTCTGGAAGCGCGATTATATAATTTGCTTTTGTGTAATTCTTGATTTCTTCAAGTTTCGCCGGGATTCTGTCATTTCTCACGCGGTTTACAACCAACGCCAATTTATCATACTGAATTTCCATTTCAACCGCGAGTTCATACAGTCTTTTCAAAGTTTCAAGCCCGGCGTTTGAACTGTCGGACACCAATGCCATTACGTTGACTTTCTGCACAATGCGTCTTGACAGATTTTCAAGCCCCGCCTCGTTATCTAATACGACATATGGATATTGCCCCGATAAATCGGCGATAACCGCTTTCAAAACGTCGTTGGCGTAGCAATAACAGCCCGCGCCCTCAGGACGTCCCATTGCTATCAAATCAAACCCGTTTGATTCGACCAAACTTTCGTTCACTTTTATCTGTAGCAGTTCTTTTTTAGATATATTCGCCGATGTACCCTCTTGTTTTATATCTTCCCGTGCGCGTCCGACCGTGTTTGCGACTTTTACGCCTAACGCCGCGTCAAGACAGCTATTCGGGTCTGCGTCAATCGCGAGAACCGGCGTTTTGCCCGATTCTATCAGATTTTTCACCACAAGACTGCAGAACGTAGTTTTGCCTACGCCGCCTTTTCCTGTGACGGCTATCATGTAACTCATATATTTTCACCTCGATTTTTGTGACATTGTAGGGGCGAACTGTGTTCGCCCGTTGGAAAAACGCACAGATTTTGCGGGCGAACACAGTTCGCCCCTACAATATTTTATTTCTCAATCTCCGCAATCAAACTTTCTATGACTTTTATTTGCTCCGGATTAAACGCGTCCAGAACCGAAACGCCGTCTCTGTCGGCTTCGCGGATATTCTGCGCATACGGCATAAACGCCGTCATTTTATGATTCGGCAGGGAATTTATAATATACTCTTCGTCGTTTTTCGACGTTATTTTATTGCCAACGACAATAAATCTTTTCAATCCGATTTCATTGCTCAATCTAATCACCGTTTCGGCGCAGTCAATCGAACGTTGTCCCGGCTCTACGACGATTATCATAACGTCAACCCCCATAGCAGTGCCGCGTCCGAGATGTTCAATCCCCGCTTCCATATCCATGACAAGGGTTTCGTTTTTGTATAAAACCAAATCTGCGACAAGACTGCGTATAAAAGTGTTTTCGGGACATGCGCACCCGCCGCCGCCGCTTTTTACTGCGCCGAGTACAACAAGATTCACGCCATTACCCCGAACGTCGTTCGGGAGACTTACTGCAAATTTTTCGGCAATATCCGACACTTCGGGATTTAATTTAAATACTTTGCCGTATTCGTTGATTTGAACTCCGGTGCGTTCCTCAATTAATTTTATTTCTGCGCTTATCGGACGGATTTTTACGCTCTTTGGGATTCCGAGCGCGCTTGCGAGATTTGCGTCGGGGTCGGAGTCGAGAGCAAGCACTTTCTGTCCCCTTTTCGCCAGCGTCAAGGCGACTGCGGCGGCGATTGTGGACTTCCCTACCCCGCCCTTTCCAGATATTGCGATTTTCATATGTTTCTGTTCTCCTATGGTTTTTTATTATTTTCGGTATTATTGCGTATAGCTTTTATATCTTCAGCTATATCCAAGAAAATCATTATAAACGCAACTGATAAAAATGCCGTTACAAAACCACCTAATACGCTTACAACCCCAATAAACGGACTATTATCCCAAAACGGCACGCTTATTACAATTCCGATTATAATAATCGCACAAAACGCTATCCACGCAAAAATCCTCATTCCTTTTATCCAACCGCTTGATGTTTTTTGCTTATCATTAGATTGATACACATAATCCTGAGAAGTATTGTTTTGAACCTTTTGTTTGTCTTTAGGTAAATGAGAATTTGGATTTTCTATAATACTTTTTACATAATCTGCTACTACTTTACTTTTAATTTTTTGGATATATAAATACCTGTTAAAATATTCTATACTTGGCTCTAAAATCTTTTTATCTTTTTCATTGAGTAAATTATCAATATGTTTTCTACATAAATCACAAACTTCAAAATTTTCACCTTTATCTGTTTCGTACACAACATAATGTTCTGGCAATATTTCTCCGCATATATCGCATATTAAATCCAAATTATCCATATATTTTACACCTCTTAATTTTTTATAAAAACGATTATTTCTACAGTTGAATAAAACTGGTCTGGCGGTCCGAAAGAAGTATTCCCGAAATTTCGGTTTGGGACAACAAACTTTCTTTTATTTTTTCGATTGGATATTTATCCGCAACAAATTCTAATTCCGGCAATGTGCCGGTAATGTCGAACCATTTTGCTTCGGTAACTTCAACGCCGTCTGCGGTAAGCTCAAAAGACAACGGTCTTGAAATCAGTACAACCGCTATAGAACTGCCAATCCACATGGAACCGTTTGCAGACCAACTGTTAGACGCAACATTAAAAATTTTCACCGGTTCGGAGTCTATGCCGATTTCCTCTTTTACTTCTCTAACAGCGGCATGAACAAAATCTTCGCCGTAATCAATACACCCGCAAGGTATGCTCCATTTTTCACTGCCCATGCGTTTCACTAAAGCAATCTTTTCTCCGTCCATCACAATAACGGCAACCCCTGGAACAGGCCAGCGTAATTCACTCATTTTTACACACCATATTTTTCTTTCATTCTCTTTGTCAACTCTTTAACCATTTTGAACACTTTTTCGGCGTCGGCGACATCGAGAGAACCCGTTCCGCACGACGGAGTGATTATCGCCTGAGAAATGATCAGATTTTTATCTATGCCTTTTGACGCCAAATTGTCAAGACGTTTTTCAAATCTTTCTTCCAGACTTTCGACAGTCTGTTCTCTTATTGCCGCAGACGTCGGGACTATTCCCCATGCGAGCATTTTGCCGTTTTCAAGATGTTTCTTGACGGAATCCGCATACATTGCGATTGTGTCGCCGTACTCGAACGCGTCAAAATTGACTATATCAACCCCCGCGTCGATTAATATGCTCCACTCCGTATTGCCGCAGCAATGTATTCCCGCAAGCGCGCCCTCTGCGTGAACCGCTTCGATAACTTCGCTCAATATCCCGACAACTTCGTCGCGGCTGACCGACACATATGTGGAACTCCCGAATGCGGATAAAATCGGCTCGTCTATAAAACAGATTATATTATCGCAGAACGGCTTGAATTTCTGAATCTGCCAGCGCGATTTCATTCCCATCGCTTTTACTATAACATCCCTGAATTCTTCATTATAATATATTGCTCTCTTGGTTTCATCGACGATAGTCAATGCGAAACTGCAGGGACCGGTCGTCTGGACTTTCAGCCAAGGCAGTTTTACGCCGTCTTTTTGCAATCTGTTCAGAAGCGTATAAAGCCCTTTGGAATATTTTTCTGAAATTGCCATAAACTCAAAATTGCCCGTTTCGTTGGCAGATTCATATTTTTCATAAAATTCGCCGAACGCCTCCGAATAATCTCCGTCTGTTTTGAAATACATACGCGCTTTTTCAAAATCGACTGTCGCGCAGGGAATATTTTCGCTGTACTGGATTTCCATTTGTTCCAGAAGTCCGAATGCCGAAAGCTGAGGCCAAATCGGAGCGTCCAAGCTGCCAAGAGAAACGTCTATTGCGTATTCTGCGTCATTAAACGGCATACTGCCTATTGCTGTTGATAAAAAATTTGTTTTCATAAATTTATGTACCCTTTCGTTAATTATTTATTTAAAAACTTTAAATTTAAAATTATAGTCCTGATTTCTTCAAGTCCACACACCCGTTCGGTTTAAAAATAATACCCTCGTCCTTGAGCATTTTACGCTGTATGTCCTGTCCCCCAAAAGCATAGCCCGGGGACATTTCGCCTTTGCAGTTTAATACTCTATGGCACGGAATAATACGCCCTGTTACGTCGAATTCCGGCGCGTTAAACATAGCCTGTCCCACAAGCCTCGCCCATCTCGGATTCCCGACCGAACGCGCAACCTGTCCGTATGTCATAACTTTGCCTTTGGGGATTTCTGCCACTATTTTATATATTTCCTGATATAGCTTTATGTTTCTCAAAATAATCTCCAAATATCATAAATTCGTCAAATATTTTTTTATCTCGCCCATAGTATTTATAATTTTCATCACCAGAATTGTTTAAATAATGTTCCAGCACATCCGCATCTTTTAATGTTTCCGAATATTCATCGTGAAAAATATCTTTGTCGTTATGGTTGTATATCATTCTGCATATTATTTCTGTCTGTTCTTCCGAATAGCCGCCGTTTTTGTTTAATATTTCCCGTGAAAAATCACTGCCGAGATACCCATGTTTTTTATGCGTATCTATATCCATCGGTACATTAAGAAAGAGCCATAAATCATGCAAAAGTCCGGCGCATTTGCATATTTCCATATCCAAACCTCTTTTTAACCCTAAAAATGCGCATAACGACGCAACACCGTAAAAATGACTCCACACACTCGCCATATGCATCGGATAATCTTTTAATGTTTCCCACACTTCGTCTTTGAGCTTTTCATAGTTTTCCATATTAATCTCCGTTTTATATTTAACCTCTGCAATCACCCTATCGCCTTTTTCATTGCTGCGATATGCGCCGGAGTCGTACCGCAGCAGCCGCCGATTATATTCGCGCCGGCTTTGATTAAATCCGGGACGACTTTCGCCATATCCTCCGGAGTTTCAGGGAAAGTATCTACTCCGTTGACGTTGCACGGAAGTCCTGCATTTGCGTGTACAAGTATTGGTATGTCTTTATTGATTTTGCGCATTTCCGTAACGATTTCAATCATTCTCTCGATACCGTTGCCGCAATTTGCGCCTGCTATATCCGCGCCTGCGTCAACTACCGCTTTTATGGCGTTTGTAGGAGATACTCCCATCATGGATTTATAATCGCCCTGAACTGTTTTCTCAAATGTGAATGTGCATATGACTTCGAGTTTTGTGTTTTCTTTGACTGCTTTTATCGCAAAAACCGCTTCATTAATGTCGCTCATTGTCTCGACGCACGCGGCGTCTGCGCCGCCTTTTTCAAGTGCGACTGCCTGCACTTTAAACGCGTCGTATGCTTTTGCAGACGATATGTATAAATCGTCTCCCTCGTAATCTTTTTCGTCCTCATCTTCAGGGACAATCATTTTTCCAGTCGGACCAATCGACGCGATAACCCATTTGCTGTCGCCAGCCGCCGCGCGCGAAATTTTCGCCGCCGCTTCGTTGATTTCGGATACTTTGTCCGCAAGACCGTAATGCTCCAATTTGTAGCATGTGCCGCCGAAACTGTCGGATTCAATCATATCCGCTCCCGCATCGACATAGCCTTTTGCAATATCCTCCACGTCGTTTGCATGCTCAAGGCACCAAAGTTCAGGACATTCGCCGGCTTTCAAGCCTTTTTTCTGCAAAAACGTTCCCCACGCGCCGTCCGATACCAATATTTTACCCGTTTTAACTACTTCTGAGATTTTTTTTCTCGACATAAATATATTCTCCTTATAATCATAAATTTAAATTTATATAAATTTTTTACTTTTCATTTAATATCTTCTGCATTTTAAAATTATTCAATATTTGACCTCTCGTTTCAACAGTTTGCGCTTTCTGAACAACATATTTTCTCTTTTCAAAAAAAGGTTTTGCCGTAATGGAAGCATCTGTTGTAATGATTTTAATACCATTTTTACGGCTATATCTTTCTATTTCATCCGCAATCAAAGTAGCAACGCCAATTCGCTGATAATCTTTGTGGACATACAGATGGTCAAAATATCCCGCGCTGTCTACATCTCCAAACCCAACAATTATATTATCTTTTTCTGCAACAACAGAATAATTATTTGAAAGTTTATTGTCCCATTTAAATAAATCAACGTCTTTTGGAGCCCACGCACTGATCTGAATTTCTGTATAGTCTATGGAATTGACTGAATGAACAGTCTCATAGAATAATTTTGCAATTTCTTCACAATCTTCGGATTTATATTCCCTTAACTTCATTTTCAAAATATCCCTCAATTATTTTTCTTATATTCCCCAATCAATTCATATGCTCCGAGCGACGCTGCAACGACTAAATCCTCGGCGCAGAACCAGCCCGAAGCGGTTTTGTCAAAAAGAATATTGCCGGACGGTTCGAATTCGTCGTCTCCAGCCCAAATTATGTAAGTCACAGGCATATACGGCAGTAAATTTATCTTTAAAGCATATGCCGAATCGCCGCACTCCGACGATTTTACGCCGCCGAAAAGTCCGCCGGTTTCAATCAGTTTTTCGGGATTTTTCCCGAAACATTTGACGATTGGATTTACGGCTCTTATCATAAACTTAGGCTCATAAAATAATGCCCCCGGCACTTCCCTGTATGACATTAGTTTATTTTCCGGCTGTTTTGTGCCCTCAGACGTCAGATAATGCAGCAATATAATTTCCAGCATTTGAGGATAATCCGTCGAAACCGTTGAATTAATCGGCAAATTATACTCTTTTGACATCCATTTGATTATATATTTTTCTCCGTCAAATTTCACTCCGCATAAATCGCAGACTTTTTCGGGAGACAGACTTGTTAATTTTTTTCTCGCCAACAAAATTGCGTCGCTGTAACCGGATTCCATACAAAATGCCCCCTATTTTTCAAAAAGTGCCAATAATCTCGAACACAGATTTTCCATATAATCTATACTTATTATTTTACGTTCTATCAATTCATTCAAAACACGGCATGCCATATCAAATTCGTCCTGCGTTATGTTACCGTTGTCGAGAGCGTCGCGCAATTCGTCCTCGTCTAAAATAAGAATCCGACCGTCAGGCATAAGAACCGCGTCAAGATACATATCGTCGCAATATGGGTCTCCGTTTTCATCAATAGAATTTTTCCGCGTAATATCAAAATACCACTCAATGATAATCCCCTTGTCATCATACATAGCGCAAATTTTCCAATTTTCATTATCAGGCAGAAAACTTATTTCTTTATAACCATTATCGTTAAGACAAATCTCCGAGCCTTTTTCACCCACTATCAACGGGCGATTAACTTCTTCAATTTTAACCAGAGATACATAGCCTTTAACATCTTCTTCGTTTATTCTGATAATTTTAGAAGCGAATGTTTTGTAATAATCCTTATATGCCCTACCAAGATATTTGCGCCTTTCCATAATTCTGCTCCCTATATAATTTATTTGTGATAATTATAACATCAAACCGATAAAAAAGCAATAGGATTTTTATTCTTCTTATTCTTTATAAAAATCTTTTACTGCCGCGAAAAATGCGTCAATATTTTCCAACGGCGACAGCGGCGGAATATCACATCCAGACGACGGAATATAATTTTTATACACACTACATTTTGTGAGTATTTCAAGCGTATTCTCCCTCATGCTTTGGACTGTTCCGTTTTTGAACTGATTTGCAGGACTTATATTTCCCAAGACCGGAATATCAGACGGCACAAGCGGCAGCATATCATGTAATTTTATAGTGTTTCCAAAATGCAGACAATCCGCGCCTATGTTCAGAATATCTTTAATCAGCGGAATAGTATTCCCGCAGTTGTGGTATACAATCATAAAATTATCGTCTTTGATTTCATCTACTATCTGTTTCATGTATTTTACAGAGAATTCCCTGTTTAAATCGGGCGATAGAAGTCCCGCCGCAGGTTCTGCAAAAATTATGCCGTCTGCTCCCGCTTTTTTAAATTCTTTTGCATATGCTGTGATAAACTTCGTCACTTTTTCCAGAACTGCATGAACTATGTCAGGGTCAATCAGAGTTAAAACCATGATTTCCGTCATATCCAAAAGTCTGCCGGACAATGAAAACGGACCTATGGCTCCGGCTAACACCGGTCTGTCTGTGATAAGCTTTTTTGCCTCTCGGACAGTTTTAATATATTCGCCGGTTCTCGCGTCGCCGACTTTGGGAATCTGCAATTTTTCGACGTCGTCCATATCCTCGATAATCCGTTTTACCACTGTGGGGATTTCGTCTTCGCAAAAGATTACGGGACTTCCGAACGCTTCAGCCTCAACCGATAAGTCCATCAATGTCACGGAAGCTAATGTATCATATTTGTCGGCAATCGCTTTCATACATTTTGCCTGTAATGCGCCGTCATGTACCAGATCATTCACCGTGACATCAATCAGCTGCACTCCCGGAAAAGATAAAACCGGCAGAGATTTTTTTATTTCAGAATTAACTATATCATCAATCCATTTTTTTACATTCATAATAAATATACTCCTATGTTTTTATATTTGAGCATAGCTCAAGTGAGTATATTTTATCAAATATAAAAAAAATATTCAATGAATTTCTTATACATTTTTGTAAAAATCCGTTCAATTTGAAATATTTTTATGGTTTTATTGTAAAATTCGGGTTATATTATTTCAGTCCTTCCAGCACATCTATTAATTCGCGCCAATCTGTTATATGTAAATGTTCGCACTCCGGTATTTTTTGCTTTCCGCGCTCAATGTACCAGCTTTCAATTTCGCTTTCGTACCAAACAGGAAAAATCCCTGCGGAAGAAGCTCCCGAAACATCAAATTCGACGCTATCCCCGCAATACCACACATCATTTGCCGCAAGATTCGCTTTTTTCAACGCAAGTTCAAAGAGCATTTTATTTGGCTTTCTGAAAATATATTCGCTTGACGCGATTATAAATTCAAACCGATTATCCGGGAAAATTCTGTTTAATCTGTTTTTCAACGCTTTTCCGCTGAAAGAAATATTGCTGATAACCCCGGTTCTTATTTTATTTTTACGCAAATAATCAAGTGTTTCTATCATATACGGCATAGCGTGCGCAGGAGAAGCGTTATCCCAGAATATTTCTTCAAGTTTAACCGGCGGCAAATTTACTTTTATCTGTAAGTACTCATATAAAAATTTTTGAAACTGATGCTCATGAACTTCCAGTCCATTTCTGCGTCCGGCGTTTGTAGTCAAAAATAAATCGTCAGCAAATTCGCAGACTTGTTCGGGCATGAGATTGTTTTTATTTGACACGGCATATTTGAGCAAAGCTTTTTCGCCTTTTACTCCGTCCCACTTTTCTTCATAAGTGAGCGTGTGTCCGTAGTCGAATATTATCATTTTCGGGATTTTACGATTTTGCACGTTATTTTCCATTTAATTTTACCTCGTATATAATTATGTTTATATCATATCACATAAACATGGATTTTTCAACGGCTTTGAGTTTACATGTAAAATTATTTTTAATGTTCTGTTCGGAATAAACGGTAATTGAGGCAAATATATATTTCACAAAAAATATATATTTTATCGGTTGTATTTTATTTAAATTGATGATATACTAATAATGTCGAATTTTATTTTCCCGAATATTCAGAAACAAAAACAGCAAAAGGGGATTATGTATTTTGAAAAGAAGTATAGTAAAAAAAATAAAATCTTACAATTTAAGGTCGCGAAACGAGTTTAAATCGACAATGTCAGATTTGCTCGACAATGAAAAGATACTGCGTTTAGCCGAATATAGACAGCATTATAAAAGCACACGCCTCAAACATTCCATTGATGTCGCATATTTCAGTTTTTATATTGCCAAAATATTAAAACTTGATTATATATCTACCGGGAAAGCCGGTCTTATGCATGATTTATCTTTTCACGAAGATTCGGGATTCCGTGAAAACGTGAAAATGCTACGCCAGCATCCCAAAGACGCATTAAAGAACGCTCTTGAAATATGCGATTTAAGCGAAAAAGAACGCGATATAATAAGACGTCATATGTGGCTGATAACCCTGCACCCTCCGAAATATACAGAAGGATATATCGTCACATTCGTGGATAAATATTGCGCAGCAAAAGAATTTTTTGCGGGCGTTTTCTCTACAAAGTCAGTGTACAAAGACCGGTTTTAATTATGCAGTAAAAATAAATTTAATAAAAAACAACGGTTGAAAAATCAGCCGTTGTTTTTTATTGCCATAACATATTTTAAGTATATTTTAATAATTTATTGCTAAATCTAAAATTTTTAAAATTTGTTTGAATTTTATTCCAAATATATTAATTTATAGCATATTACATTATGATATTATTATTGACGTACAAAATGCATGAGATAAATAAAAGAAGTGTAATAAAATTTAAAGGAAAGTAAAAAAGCTGAGTTTCACTCAGTAAGGAGGTTATTTAGGTATGGGTAGTTTAAAAAAAATTTTTTGTCTCTTTATATTTTTAGTTTTGATTATTTCTGTAAATTCTTCGGCTCTGGCTATGACGGGCAGCCAAGAAAATTCGATTTCTTACAGAGGTATAAAAGTAACGCTCAACGGAAAGGAATTTGTTTTAAAAGACAGCGCAGGCAATATAATTGAGCCTTTTATTATGAATGGCAGCACATATGTGCCTGTCCGAGCCGTATCCGAACTATTCGGGGCTAACGTGGTTTGGGATGATAAAACGTCTACGATTAATTTAACGTATGATGCAGGCGGCGCCGGCAATACAGGCGATTCAGGGACGGCGCAATTCGGAGACGCTGCTGTTCCGCTTGCCGCTTCGCCGGACTCGTTGACGTCAGCAGACGACAATTCTCAGAAGCTTCTTCAGATAGCTAAAAGCGTGTTTGATCTGTGCAACGAAGAACGCGTAAAAGTGCAGCTGCCGCCGTATGTCTGGGATGACACTTTATATGAAATAGCGCAGGTGAGAGCCGGGGAGATTTTGACGTCTTTTTCGCATACCCGCCCCGACGGTTCAAATGTGTCAGCACTTTTTGACGAAAAGAAACTTAAATATTATTCGATAGGCGAAAATATAGGAATCGGATATAAAGCTGCTGAAACTATGGTATCAAGCATGATGGCTTCCCAATCCCACAAAGACAATATTCTGCGCGATTTTGAATATTCCGCGGTGTGCGTTGTGGAATGTCCCGATGGCAGCGGACATGAAGGGTATGCGTTCGCGCAGATTTTTATGAAAGGTTATTAAATTTAAAATAAAACTAAGATATATTTAGAGTAAACTTAAAACAAACTTTAAATATATATGAATAATTATTGACGGGCGTAAAATATATACGCTCGTCTTTGCCGTGTTATTTAACTATACCAATACAATAAAAATCTGCATATATTATTTAATATAGATAATAAAATATCTTGAATAAAAGAGGAGTCAATAAATAATATGTGCGGAATAATAGGTTACGCAGGAGAAATGGAGACAAGCGATATATTGCTCGACGGACTTCGCAAGCTTGAATACAGAGGTTACGACTCCGCAGGCATAGCCGTAATGCAAAACGGCGAAATAATAACGAGAAAATGCAGAGGAAGATTGTCAAATCTTGAAGCAGTAATAAAAGAAGAAAACGGAATAACAGGCTCGTGCGGCATAGGTCATACAAGGTGGGCAACGCACGGAGAACCGTCAGATATAAATTCGCATCCTCACAGCAGTAAAAACGTTGTAATTGTGCATAACGGCATCATTGAAAATTATCTGACTTTAAAGAATTTTTTAGAAAACAACGGATATAATTTTGAATCCGAAACAGATACTGAAGCGGCGGTCAAATTAATAGACTATTATTATAATATCAGCAAAGACCCGTTTAAATCGATAATCGAGACGGCGGAGAAGTTAAAAGGTTCGTACGCGCTCGGCGTTATGTTCAGGGGACATGACGGGGTTATTTATGCAGCGCGGAAAGGCAGTCCGTTAATAATCGGCAAAGGGAAAAACATTGGGAATAAGAGCGAAAATTTTATCGCGTCGGATATACCTGCAATTATAAAATATACAAAGGATTACTACATACTTGGGGAAAATGAAATCGCCGTCATAGACAGTAAAAATATAAAGATATTTGGATTCACAGGGGAGAATATAACGGCGGGAAAAGAGCTTCACACAGCTTCGTGGGACATCGAAGCGGCGGAAAAAGGCGGGTATCAGCATTTCATGCTGAAAGAAATGTTCGAACAGCCTAAAGCGCTCAGAGAAACTATATCACCGCGAATTAAAGACGGATTGATAGATTTTGGCGACGAAATTATGATGAATAAATTGCTGACTACGGGGAAAATATACATAGTTGCGTGCGGCACGGCAATGCACGCCGGAATAATCGGCAGTCGTATGATAGAGTCGTATGCGCGGATTAACGCCGAAGTCGATATAGCCAGCGAATTCAGATACAGAAACCCAATATTAAATAAAAACGACTGCGTAATTATAATCTCGCAGTCGGGAGAAACGGCGGATACTCTCGCCGCACTGCGGCTCGTAAAAGAGCGAGGCGCATATGTCGTCGGGGTCGTTAACGTCGTCGGCTCGTCGATAGCCCGCGAATCAGACAGCGTTATATATACATGGGCAGGACCGGAAATAGCCGTCGCAAGCACAAAAGCATACAGCGTGCAAATCACGGTTATGACAATGCTCGCTGTGTCAATGGCGCGGCATAAAGGCATAATCTCTGAAAATTACGAAAAAAGTATTGTCGAACAGCTTTTGAAAATCCCTGAAATAGACGAGATTTTGTTAAAAGACACGGCACATTATCAGTATATAGCGTCGAAATATCAGAATGCGTCGAGTATTTTCTATATCGGCAGAGGGCTTGACTACGCCCTGTCAGTGGAAAGCTCGCTTAAACTCAAAGAAATCTCGTATATACACAGCGAGGCATACGCGGCGGGCGAATTGAAACATGGCACAATATCGCTCATAGAAGCCGGCACGCCCGTTGTCGCTGTAGCGACACAGACAGATATATTTGAAAAAACGGCGGTAAATATAAAAGAAGTACGCGCAAGAGGAGCGAAGGTTTTATTAGTCTGCGGTGAAAATACGGCAAAATCAGAAAATATGAATATAAATGAATTGTGCGACGATTCTATTATTATTCCGAATATGATTGATATAGCTGATATTAACGGAGGAAATAAAGCGTCAAAAATTTTTGACAATCTGATTCCTATAGCCGCAATCCTGCCGATGCAGCTTTTCGCGTATTATACCGCTGTTTTACGCGGCTGCGACGTAGATAAACCCCGTAATCTCGCAAAATCTGTCACTGTTGAATAATGCTTGACACCTATGCGCTTTTATGATATAATTACAATACAAATTCCAGAGTGTAAGGTTTGTTTTTTATGTTTAAAAGCATATTTATAAAATATATTTTAGCGTTTCTTGCTATTATAACCATAAGTTTTACTATACTTGCAGGCATTATCAGCGCGCGCGTTATACAGTATTCAATTAATGCGGAACAGATGTCTATGGCTACAGCCGCAAGTTTCGCCAAACAAAGTATAGAAAAAAATTTTAATAACAGCAATATTGACAAATTCGACGATTTTATAATAGATGTGAGGGATTCTCTTCCGAATGAACTTGTGGGATACGCCAACTTAGTTGAGAACTCGCTTATTTTAATCACGGATTTAAACGGAACGATAGTCCTCGCCGCTCCTCCCGCCGCAAATTATATGAAAAAAGAATACATATCCCAGCAGTTGATGAGTCAATTATTGCAAAATCAGGAAATTCAACGCTTTCAAACTCTTGACGGGGTATTTTATTCCAAGCATCTGATATTTACCCAAACGTTAAATTCAAAAGACGGGAGCATATGCGGCGTTTTATTTTTCTGTTCCGCATCTGTCGGCGGCACCAATTCGTTTATTTATCAGATTATAAGCGCTATTATTTTAAGCTGTCTTTGGATTCTCGTCGCCACTATGGTCATAATATATTTTATTACGGAAAAAATTATATCGCCCGTGAGAACGATGAGCAAAGCGGCAAAAAGTTTCGCTCTCGGACATTTCGACGTAAGGGTTCCGGTAATAGGCAGGGACGAAGTCGCGGAACTTGCGGTGGCTTTTAACAATATGGCGTCTTCTCTCTCTATAATTGACGAAAAACAGCGCGCTTTTGTGGCAAACGTGTCTCACGACCTGCGTTCGCCTATGCAAAATATTGCGGGATATATCAACGGAATTCTCGACGGAACAATTCCGGAAGAGCAGCATGAATATTATTTGAATATAGTTTCGGCGGAAACTGAAAGGCTTGGAACATTTGTCGAATCTCTGTTTAACCTTACGAAAATACAATCGGGAGAGACAAAATTAAATAAGAAAAATTTTGACGTCTGCGAGACTGCTCGTCTGTCTTTAATATTTTTGGAGCATGCAATCGAAGCTAAACATATTGAACCTGAGTTGTTGTTCGACAGCGAAAAGATGTATGTTTACGCAGATCCCGATAATATTCGCCGGGTATTGAATAATCTTTTGGAAAACGCTATAAAATTTACTCCGGAAAAAGGGATTATAAGAATAAATATACAGGATAAAGAAAAAAAAGTATATGTATCCGTATATAACACCGGAATCGGCATATCAAAAGAGGACATCCCGTTTGTGTTCGACAGGTTTTTTAAAGCCGACCGTTCAAGAGGGCTTGACAAAACCGGAGCGGGATAGGGGTTGTCTATTGTAAAAACGATAATAGACAAGCATGAAGAAAAAATCTGGGTAACTTCGGA
>WQYZ01000103.1 GCA_009780985.1 Oscillospiraceae bacterium
GCAATTTCAGGCGTGATAAACGGTTTTGTCGGAACGGGCGGAGGTATAATTTTATATTTTGTTCTTAAATTTCTTCAAAAAAATAAAAAAAATAACGATAATAATAATGCGAACAACTCGCAAAATACAGATTCTGCGATGAAAAACATAATGGCGACGACAGTCTCGGCAGTTATTCCGATGTCGGTGATAAGCTCAATAGCTTACATGATAAAAGGCAGTATAATATATAAAGAGCTTCTTATATATCTTCCGGCGGCGTTAATCGGAGGAATAACCGGAGCGTTTTTATTGGATAAGCTCAAATTTAAAATCGTAAAAAAAATTTTTGCCGGAATGATAATTTATGCCGGAATACGAATGATTTTCAACTAATTGTAGGGGCGGGCATTGCCTGTCCGAAAGAAAGAATAGATAAAATTATGTTTTTAATCGATTTTATAGCGGGGATATTCGTTTCCGTTCTTGCGGGACTTGGAGTGGGCGGCGGCGGACTTTTGGTTATATATCTGACTATTGTAAAAAATGTACCACAAATTGAATCTCAGGGAATAAATCTGTTATTTTTTGTCATTGCGGGAGCCGCTTCTCTTATAATTCACATAAGAAAGAGAAAATTAGACGCAAAAAATCTGATTATTATGATAATATCCGGTTCTGTCGGAGCAGTTTTAGGGAGTATTGCCGCAAATTTTATGGACGGGGGATTCGTCAAAAAGATTTTCGGCGGCTTTTTGATTATCTCCGGGATTATAGAATTGTTCTCAAATTTTAAATTATCTAAATTGAGAGAATTGTGGGCGAAAGTGCAAAAATAGAACTTTAATAGATTTATGCACTAAAGCCTCCCTCCGCGAGGGAGGTGGCACGCGAGATGTCATTCGGGTGTGATGTTTGCGTTTGACCGCGTGACGGAAGGAGTGAAATTCGAACAATGTATAAATTAACAACTCCCTCCGTCACGCGGTCGAATACTGTCCTGCTATTTTTTGCACAAGTTCTCGCGTGCCACCTCCCTCTCGTAGGGAGGCTTTGGGTGAAATATCCATCCCCATTCTTTTGCCTGAAAACACAAACCTTAAAAAAAACTAAAATTTTTTCAAAAAACATATAAAGAAAATATAAACCATGACGATATACTATTTACATGACAATAAATACTGGACAAAGTTCAGCCGAGCATATACCCCCCTCGTCACAGAGAGAAACATAATGGCATATATTACAAGTCGAAAACCTATAAAGAAAAGTCAGAGCATGACGATATACTATATGCAAGGCAAAAAACATAATCACTTGATATATCACCGGTGAAGTACAAACCGGTTTTATATATAAAAAAATTAAATTAAAAAAGCGGAAAGGATTTCGCTTTAAGTTTCAAGGAGGAAACACAAATGAGAATTCAAAATAATATCCCGGCATTAAACACATTAAGACAGATGAACATAAACAACAACGGAACAGCTAAGGCTCTTGAAAAACTTTCATCCGGTTATCAGATAAACAGAGCAGGCGACGACGCGGCAGGTTTGGCTATAAGCGAAAAAATGAGAGCGCAAATCAGCGGTTTAAACAGAGCTTCATCTAACGCACAGGACGGCATATCTTTGATACAGTCGGCAGAAGGCGCGTTACAGGAAACCACATCCATTTTGCAGAGGATGAGAGAACTTGGAGTTCAGGCTGCAAACGATACAAACGAAGCCACTGACAGAGACGCAATCTCAGCTGAAATGAACCAGCTTCAGACAGAAGTTGACCGTATCGCTCACACGACCCAATTTAATAAAAAGACAGTTCTCGACGGTTCGTTAAGCAACGGCGCATATGCGACAAAACTCATCTCAGGTGGTGCAGTTAACGCAGGAGCGCATATAGATCAGGCAGTAGGTGCAAATATTGTCAAGAACGGCGGCACAGTCAGCGATATTTATAATGTCGCAGTCACATCTCCGGGAAAAACATACAGCGTAACAAATTCATATGATTTAACAGGTCTTGCAGCAGGTACGACAGTTCAAATGGCTATTAATTTTGACAATAATGTAGCAACAGCATCAAATAGTACTGGTATACCTGGCGGTCAAACATTAACTAATGCCCCTGTATTTACATATACAGCGACAGGCGATGCGACAGTTGACAACGCCGCCTTTATTAATGGATTGAAAGATGCTTTAAGTCAAATTGTAAACGATTATGATATTTCATCTTCCGGAAATGCGATAACTCTTACTGCTAAAGGAATGGGCACTGGTTACGGTACTGCGGGTGCTGTTACGCTTACAGCTTCATTAGCAGATTCTTCCGGTGCTGCTATAACCGGAACAGCTGGTGATCCTGGATATATGGCAGATGACGGTGCACAAGTTAACGAGACTGAAGGAGCAGACGCAATAATTGAGATAACAGCCGCTTCTACTGGTAATGTAACAACTTCAGATCCTACGGGTACAAATCCAACTATAACTAAAGATGCCAGCGGTATATACCATGATTCTGCAACAGGACTTGTTTTCCAAGTAGCTGATTCGACAAAAATTGACTCAGCAATAGTTCAAGTCAAAACCGGTAAAGACCTTACACTTCAGGTTGGCGCTAACACCGGCAAAGATCAAACTATAAGTATTAAAATAGGCGAAATGTCATCTGCCGGTCTCGGTATCAATAATCTTGATGTAAGCAACAATGTATCAGCTATGGCTTCCGTTGCTTCGATTGAAACCGCTATAACAAGCGTTTCTACACAAAGAGCAGGGCTCGGCGCAGTCCAGAACAGATTGGAACATACAATCAATAACTTGGATACAGTCGCTGAAAACCTTACGGACGCCGAAAGCCGTATAAGAGACGTCGATATGGCGAAAGAGATGATGAACTTCACGAAATTCAACATACTGTCGCAGGCTTCTCAGGCTATGATGGCTCAGGCTAACAGTTTACCGCAGGGCGTTTTACAGTTACTGAGATAATATAAATCTTAATTTGTAAATGCAAGGATATTAAAATAAAAGAAGTATAAAATAATTATACAAATATAGCTCTTTCCGTAAAAGTATTAATTTCGTCAGTTTTCTTCATACATAACTTTAAATAATCTCAGGAGAATCGACTGTTAATAAAAATTAATATCCGGGCAACTGAACTTGTTCAGTATTTGCCCGGCGGAAAGGGCAGAAATTATTTTAACAGAAAAATAAAGATGTTTAAAAATCAGGATGGTTTAAAACTACCGATGTTTAACATCAAGTACGATAAATTTAATAAGGATGTACAAAAATAAAAAAGTTGAAAACAGACCGCGGCAACAGTCCGGTCGGAAGTAATAAATAACGGAATTGTTTAAAATAAGGGATGTTTAAATTTAATGAAGTAGAGAAATTAAAATAAGGGATGTCAAAAATCAAAAAGTGAAAGATAAAGGATGTCAAAAATAAAGGATGTATATTATATTAAACCTAATATTAGTCCTTCACATTTTATTAGTTTAATAGAAATTTAAAAAAATTCAGAAAGAAATTTAAAAAAGTTTGTATATAATTACGAGAGGGTAGAGATGTATTCTACCCTCTTGACAATTTTTTGTGCGGAAATTATAATAGGAGCAAAATTATGGCAATAAAAAAATCTGATTTGTCAGTGCCGGCGGGAGGTTCATACCGCCAGTTCGGCTATACCCCTCCAAATAATCCGCAGAAGAAATCAACAAAGTCGATGAAAGACGATGCTGCCGTTGCAGACGAAGAAAATAATGTTTCCGATGTAACGTCTGCAATATCGTCGATCGCAGGAGCGCATAATCAGATAAATTCAAATATTCCTCATGTTTCGCAATCCGGCAACGTAAATAATAATACAATAAGTACGGTCAACACGAACAGTAAGGAAAAAGTTGTTAAAGCGTATGAAAACAATCAATATAACCCTCAGAAAATTGCTCTCGAAGAAGATTTAGATAAATTGGTCAAGCAGTTAGTGCCGGAGCTGGGCGTGAAATTTAAGGTTCAGGATAACGGGCAGATAATCGCCAGCGTTATAAACAGCGTTACCAAAGAAGTAGTGCGGGAATTTCCGGCAGAGAAAATGTTTGATATAATTCACAGCATGAGTCAAAAACTCGGCGTTGTTGCAAAAAGAAAAATTTAAGAAATGATATTAAACATGGATAATTTTTTGCAAAATTGCGATTATTTCACCAAAGCCTCCCTCCGCGAGGGAGGTGGCACGCGAGAACTTATTTAAATAATAACAGGACGTCATTTGACCGCGTGACGGAGGGAGTTAGAATTTGTACATTGTTCTATATAACTCCCCCCGTCACGCGATTATACGTAATGCTGTTATTATTTTATCAACATCTTGCGTGCCACCTCCCTCGCGGAGGGAGGCTTTGGTGAAATAATCGCAATTTTGCAAAAAATCCTTGAAAAAAATATAAATGTATGTTATACTTATAAATAACAAATAACATAGGATTTATTATAAATTATGATACAAAAAGAAATAAGCCATTTAATAAATGTAACTGTATGCGAAAAGTATATGGAATGTACACAGTATACAGAACAAATAAAAAAAGCTGTGCAGACTGCGTTAAATACAGAAAACGTAAGATATAAATGCGAAGTAAACGTCGAAATAACGGATAATTATAATATCCAGAAACTAAATAAAGAATTCAGGAATAAAGATAATCCGACTGATGTCTTATCTTTCCCCATGATTGATTCCGATAAAGTAGGCAGGATACGCACAGGCAATACAAAAAAAGTTTTCGCGGATGAAGTAAATCCTGAAAACGGCGCAATTTTACTTGGCGATATTGTTATATCCGCAGAAAAGGCAAAAGAACAAAGCATAGAAATAAACCAAAGTCTTGAACGGGAGCTTATGTTTTTATGCGTACATTCGACTTTGCATTTATTGGGCTACGACCACGAAATATCCGAAGAACAGGATTTATTAATGAGAAAAAAGCAGAGGGAAATAATGGAATTTATTAAAAATAATACGGAGAATAACATGAATGAGAATAATATAAATAAAAAGACAGCTTTTGTCGCGATTGTCGGACGTCCGAACGTCGGGAAATCGACGCTTCTGAACGCGCTTTTAGGCGAGAAAGTTTCGATAATCTCAAAAAAGCCGCAGACTACAAGAAATAAAATCACGGGAATATTGACAAAAGAATGTAATATTGACGGCATGACGTCAAAAGTTCAGTATGTCTTTTTCGACACCCCGGGAATACACCTGCCTAAGTCGCTTCTCGGCAAATATATGGCGAAGTCAGCGAAAAGCGCAATCAGCGATGTTGATGCAGTTGTTTTGATGATTGAACCGGTTGCTAAAATAAGCTCGGTCGAGAGAGAAGTCATGGAAAAAACAAAATCCGGTAAAATCCCGCTTATTCTTGCGATAAATAAAATCGACACGATATCAAAAGACAAAATTCTGGAAGTGATTCAGGTTTATTCGCAGGAGTATGAATTTTCGGCGATACTTCCCATATCTGCAATGACGGGCGACGGGGTTGATCTTGTCTTGGGCGAGATTAATGAATATCTTGTTGACGCAGATGAGTTTTTCTTCCCGGAAGATATGATAACCGACCAGCCCGAGCGTCAGATTGCTTCGGAAATCATACGTGAAAAGGCGTTGCGGCTTCTCACGGAAGAAGTGCCTCACGGAGTCGGCGTATCAATTGAAGAATTTAAAGAAAACAAAAATTTGATAAGCATACGGGCGGAAATATTCTGCGAGAGGGAATCGCACAAGAGAATAATAATCGGTAAAAAAGGCGAAATGATAAAGAAAATCGGCACATATGCGAGAGAAGATCTGGAAAAGTTTTTTGAGACGAAGATATATCTTGATTTATGGGTGAAAGTCAAGGAAAACTGGCGTGATAAACAGAGCATACTGGCAAATTTAGGATATAACGAGAGAGATTTGTAAAAGTTTTGAAAGGGGGATTTATTATGGCAGATATAAAAATAGTTCCAAGCATGGCGTTTGACGCGATTTGTTTTTTTGAGCATTTAGCGATTGATTACGAAACCTATACTTGGGGTGTTTTGCCGGAACAAAAAGCGTTCAGAGAAAAAATAGAAAAACTAACCGATAAATTAAAAGGTGATTTTCTCGGCATGTCGAGTTTATGCGGCAGAATTTCGTCTTACGGCAAAAACAGGGGATTTGAAAATTATACGCTTGATGATTTGGCAGAATTTTTTAAAAATCCCGAAAATATTAGACATGAAATTGAAACAGAGGCAATATGGGCAAGCGTTAAACAGTCGCCTGAAGAATGGGCAGAAAAATATATAAATTATATATGTATTTTAAAAGAAATTAGATTTGACAAATTGTGGGAATCTGACTTATTGCCGATTATTCAGGAAAATATTAAAAAAACGGAAGAAACATATAAAAATTTAAATATGGATGGAGTTTTTGCAGATATTCAGAGATTAAAGCAATGCGAGCCGCTGGAAGATGTAAAAATATATATTGGAGTTATGAGTTATCCCGTGGCGTTTAAACTGCACGGAAACAGCTTTTTAACTCATGTTCACAGTGGCGTAAGTGTAGGATTAGTATGCCATGAATTAATGCACGGATTCACGAACAAAGAATTAGAGGGTTTGTATTTAGAATATATAAAAGGTAGTAAATATCTGACAAAACAACACGACAAATTAATCAGTGAAATGCATTCCGGCAACGAAGAAGAATTTGTCGTGGCGGCTGAATGTTATCTTCGCATGAAGCACAACAACGAGGATAAGAAAGATTTGCTGAAACATGCGAGGGGCAACTATGGCGGTTGTATGCCGACTTCTGTGTTTTTGTTTGATTTGTTGTCGCAGGAATCGGAAACGCCGAACGGTTACGTAAATTGGCTTACGGATATATTCAAATCTAAAAAATTGCCGCAAAAAGCGATAGAACGTCATCTTGACGAAGTCTTGCCGAAAAATCCGTGGGATGATTTTAACGATAAATTATTCAGCTGTTTCTTTAAAATGCTTGATAAAGCGAAAGAAATTCAAGCAGGAAAAAGTTTTGATATAGAGAAAAAAATAGAAAGCATAGTAAATCATAAATTTGAAGATATAACTGAGAGCATCGGAAAAAGCGTATATTTTGCGCAGGAACGCCAATTTTTGCCGAACGCCTTAAACGTAAAGGAAATGTGCGTCGATAATCTTTTTATAAATATCGCGGAATTTGAGGATAACGAAAAGGCTATGTTTGACACCATAGATTCTTCTGGTGCAAATATAACCGTCCCTAAAACGGAAATAAATGGGAAACAATGTTCGCCGTATTGCGTTAATCTTTCGAGAAATGGAAAAATGCCTGTCACCTCGTCAATTTCATTTATAAAAGATAATTTGCGCGTAAGTTTTACGGCGAGATGCCCCGATTACGTAAATCGCGGAATGGATTATCCTGCAAATCTGAAAGATTTGAAAGAAATGCGTGAATATGTAAATGCGAATAGTGTAAACTGGGAAGAACGGGAAAAAGAATTGAATAAAAATCCATTTGAACCTATTACAGATTTTACAGTAAAATATGCCGACGAAATTCTTTCGGCTCAAAAGAAAATCGAAGACGTTATTATGCAATTATAATCTTGATTTTATGTCAAAAATAATTTATAATCAATTTTTATCTTGACAATATATAACGCCTATTTTATAATAATTTATAAGGTTTAAAATATGTCTGTTGAAAAAGTAAAAGGTTTGGTAATAAAATCCAAAAATATAAACGAAAACGACAAATATATCACGATATTATGCGAGGAATACGGCAAATTGTCTTTTAAAGCGTCGGGAGTGCGGAATTATAAAAGCAAAAATCTCGCGTCCGCGCAGCCTTTCGCGTATTCCGAATTTACGCTGTTTAAAACGCCGAATTTTGTCAGAATGAACGAAGCTACGATAATCGAAAATTTCTACGATTTGCGATTGGACGTGACATCACTTGCACTTGCGGCGTATCTGTGCGATATTGCGGGAATAGTCTGCGTAGGCGAAAGCGAGGACGATGGGCAAATCCTGCGGCTGCTCTTGAACACGCTACACATCATATCGAATAAAAAAATGCCGAATAAAATAATAAAAGCGGTTTTTGAATTGCGCGTTTTGACTAAGTCCGGATTTATGCCGAATTTAAATTACTGCGAAATTTGTTCCCGAGAAGATTTTGACCCAAGCGGGGCAATATTTTTCGACGTTATCGGCGGCAATTTAATCTGCGGCGACTGCATAGACAAATTGAAAGAAGTCGAGTCAGCCGGGAAAAAACTTGTGCGCATATCGACCGACGTTTTAAACGCTCTGCGGTTTATCACTTCCGTGAGAGATGAGAAGTTGTTTTCATTTGTTCTGCACGACGATATAGTCGGCGAATTTGCAAATGTCTGCGAGAAGTATCTGCTCGAACAAATCGGCATGAATATTGATTCGCTGAAATATTATAAGGGTTATGAGAAATGAAAACATTCAAATTTGTATTGTTGACAATAATTATTGTTGGAATTGTAAATGTAAGTTTGCCTGTTCACGGCGAAAATAATGTAACAAATGTTACCGAATATAATAAAGCTATTGAGTCGTATAAAGCTTTGTTGCAAAACGAAAAAAAATTTAATTTTGACAATAAAAATTATTGTTATTTAGATGAATTTTTAGGTAATGTTGATACTTATGGTGAAAATCTTATTAAAGTTAGGTTTGCCATTTTAGATATTGATGACGATAATCTTCCTGAAATAATTTTACAAACAAGTGATGTATGGAATGGTAGAATACTTTTTAAGTACGATAGTAAAAATGATACATTCTATACTGATACATGGAATTATCGAGTGGGTAGCATAAAGAAAGACGGTACATTATTTTGGATTTCCGCACCAAGTTGGATTTATAGATTAAATTTTTCAAATGGTTCATATGAACAGAGAATGTTGGCACATATAGATTTTGATTATTCGCCAGATGGAAATACTTATAATATTTTATATTATGTCAACGACAGGCAAGTTTCCGAAGAAGAATACAGTTTGTTTTGGGCTGAACAAGAACAAAAAGAAGATGTAGATTGGTATGATTTTAACGAAGCAAATATAGATAAACTTTTAGAAACAATTTCTGTGGCACCGGAAACCGGCGACACTTCTGTGATATTCACGTTTATCGCTCTCGCGGCTACAGCAGTTATTTTTATGGTGGTGAAAAAGAGAAAGGTATATAATTATGTTTGAAAAGATAAAAAAAGCGAACCTCGATTTCTTCACTGATATATTCGGCGAACCTATAAAAATTGACGAAAATCTGAATGTAAAATATTTTAACGCGGAACGCGCAAAAAATAGAGAAGATTATAAAAATTTTTTTATCGGTTTTTTGCAGCATTTTGACGACAAAAGCGCGTGCATATGCGTCGCGCCTGATTTATTGGATTTTGCTGTTGATTTTGTAAAAAGGTTTACAGACGCTTTATCTTCGGATACGGCGATAAAATATTTAAGGGAGTATTTAGGCGAGAATAAAATCAAAGGTACAAATATGACATTATTCAACAGCAGTAAGATTTGTTACGGATTAGATGAAGCAAATAAAAATAAATTAAACTTATCGAAAAAACAGGATACATCAAGATTTCTTGATAAAAAAGATTTTGAAACATATGATTTTGATTTCCGTAATATGTTGGGCTGGGAATATTATCCAAATTTCAGTTATTCCACGATAATCGACAATAAAATAATATCATGTGCGAGTAGTTCTCATACAAATATTTCTGATAATGTTATTGAAATCAGCGTAATAACAAATGAAAATTACAGAAATAAAGGCTATTCGGTCTCAAATGTTGTAACCTTAGCTGAATATGTTTTAAATATGAATTTGTATAAAGAAGTGCGATACATAACGGATTTTGACAATACTGCTTCGCGTAAAGCCGCAGTTTCGGCAGGTTTAATGGAAGTAGGAACGGAAATATTCTTCGCTGGGAAATAATAAACAATTTTAATAACAGTTAATGATAAAAAGGTATAAAAAATATGACAGATTTACAGAAGTCTATCACAACACTGGAATATGACAAAATATTATTTCAGATAGCCGAACTGGCCCACACAGACGGCGCAAAAGAAAAAATAAAAAATTTAAGCCCGGCAATATATCCCGAGTTTGTTGTAAAACTTTTGCAGCAGACGACGGACGCGAAAAGACTTGCGTCGGTTAAAGGTTCCCCGCCGTTCACTAATATAAAATACGTTGGTGATTGTGTTGAGAGAGCGGTCAAAGGAGCGACGCTCGCGCCGATTGAGCTTTTGAATATAGCGCTGGTTTACAGAACCGCCCGCAGTCTGTTAAATTACAACAGGACTGACAAAAGATTTGACACGTCTATCGACGTTATTTTCGAGCGACTTTTCACTAACCGTATGTTGGAAGATAAAATCACAAGGACGATTATTTCAGAGGATATGATAGCAGACGAAGCGAGCGCGGCGCTTGCGGATATACGGCGCAAAATAAAAATCGCGAACGCAAAAGTCCGCGAACAACTGCAAAAATATACAAGCGGCGACGCGTATTTCAAATATCTCCAGGAAAATATAGTCACATTGAGAAACGGAAGATATGTTATTCCGGTCAAAACAGAATATAAAAACGAAATAAAAGGGCTTGTTCATGACACATCGAGTTCCGGCGCGACTTTGTTTATCGAGCCTCTCGCTGTAGTTGAAATAAACAACGAGATAAAAATACTTGAAAAAAACGAAAAAATTGAAATAGAGCGCATACTATCCGAATTATCGGCAAACTGCGCGGATTATGCGGACGAGATTCATTTAAATTACGACAATATAACGGAGCTTGCCGTAATATTCGCAAAGTGCGAATATTCGTTTAAAATAGACGGGGTATGCCCTAAAATAGTCGATAACAAAAGCGTATTTTTCATGAAAGCGCGTCACCCGCTTCTGGATAAATCAACGGTCGTGCCGGTCGATATAGGTATAGGCGTAAATATTGAGGGCAAATCCTCATACGACACTCTTGTAATCACCGGACCGAATACCGGAGGCAAAACAGTCTCTTTGAAAACATTAGGTTTGTTAATCATGATGGCGCAGACGGGGATACATACTCCGTGCGACGAAAAAGAGTCGTACATGAGCGTATTCGAGGACGTTTTAGCCGATATAGGCGACGAGCAGAGCATAGAGCAGTCGCTGTCAACTTTTTCGGCGCATATGGTTAATATCATAAAAATATTAAATAATATCTCGCCGAATTCCGTTGTATTATTTGACGAACTCGGCTCTGGCACCGATCCTGTGGAAGGCGCGGCACTTGCGACGGCGATTCTTGAGAAAGTGCACGCGTCGGGCGCGTTGTGCGCGGCTACAACGCACTATGCCGAGCTTAAAGTCTATGCCCTTGAAACGGAATACGCCAGAAACGCCTCGTGCGAATTTGATATTGAAACGCTCAAGCCCACATACAGATTAACAATCGGCACGCCCGGACGGTCAAACGCTTTCGCAATTTCGCAGAGACTCGGCATGTCCGAAGATGTTATAGAGCTGGCAAAACTCTTAGTCAGGAGCGAGAACAAAAAATTCGAAAATGTTTTATCAAAACTCGAAGAAGACAGGGTAACTTTGGAAAAAGAAAAAGTCCGCGCGGCGCAGATACGCCGGGAACTTGAAATCAAAAATGCCGAGACGGAAAATCTTTTGAAGAAAAAACTTCAGGAAGCCGAAAAAAATCTTGACAAAGCTAGAGAAGAATCAAGGCGGCTTATTGCATCGTCGAAATCTTCCAGCAATTATATTTTCGCAGAGCTTGAAAAATTGCAGAAACGAAAAGACGAAGAAGATTTCCGGCGCACTTTGACAGAGATGAGGGTGTCGCTGAAAAATAATATAAAACAAGCCGAAAACGAAATTTATTCTTATGCAAGCGAAAACGATGTCGAAGATGAGTTTGAAGAAGATTATGTTCTGCCGAGAGAATTGAAAAAAGGCGACAATGTGATTATAAAAGATTCCAATCTCACCGGAACAGTGGAGAATGAAATCCCTGATAAAGACGGGAATATACAAATCAAAGCTGGGATAATAAATTTAAAGACAGATATATCGAATATAAGACTGTTAGACGAAAAGTCTGCGGAGAGGATAAATAAATCGAAAGAGAAAATCCGCAATTTCAACTCAAATTCAAAAAAATCCGCCGACCGCGAAATCAAAAGAGTATCTAACGAAATCGACGTCAGAGGGCAGAACGGCGAAGATGCGTGGTTCAAAATCGATAAATTCCTGGACGACTCAAAATTAGTCGGCATAGAAAGTATCAGGATTATTCACGGCAAAGGTACCGGAGCGTTGAGAACGGCTTTATGGAGATATTTCAACGGGGATAAAAGAATAGCGTCTTTCAGATTGGGGCAGTACGGCGAGGGGGATTCGGGCGTGACAGTAATAGAGTTGAAATAATTTTCAGATTTCACAAAAAATCTCTTGCAAAAAATTCAAAAATATATTATATTTATATAATAAACATATACATGGATAAATAAAAATAACGGAGAAAGGTTCGGATTAAATATGGATAATATTGGCGATACAGAGAAAAACAGCAGAGAAAAAGTGGGCAGAATTGATAAAGTGGACGAGCAGAGCGAAACCGACGAATTTCTTGAAGAAGAATATTCGGTCAGTCTCGACGTTTTAATAAAACATCTGCGCCTTTCCGAAATATATATACCGGAGGGAAAAACCAGCCGCGATATTTTGATAACGCGCAGGGACGTAAACCGTCCCGGACTTGCTTTAACCGGATTTTTCGGGGGATTTGAAGAAGAAAGAATACAGATAATAGGAAACGCGGAGCATAAATATCTGACAAGTCTTAGCGATGAAGAAAGAGTAAAAAGTATAGAGGCATTTTTTTCAAGAAAGCCGGTTTGTACGGTTATTACAAGAAACCTGCATGTTTTTGAAGATTCTATAAGGTGCGCTAAAGAAAATAACGTGCCGATACTTGCGACTTCCGAGCAGACTTCGGCTTTTATGGCGGCGTTGATTTCCAAGCTGAATTTAGAGCTTGCGCCGAGGATGACGAGGCACGGCGTTTTCGTCGAGATATACGGCGAAGGTGTGCTGATAATCGGCGAAAGCGGGATAGGGAAGAGCGAAACGGCGATTGAGCTTGTCAAAAGGGGACACCGCCTTATTGCCGACGACGCAGTCGAGATAAAAAAAGTTTCGTCGATAACGTTGCTCGGTTCCGCTCCCGAAATTATACGGCATTATATAGAACTGCGCGGGGTCGGAATAATAGACATAAGGCGTCTGTTCGGCATGGGTGCGGTGAAAGTGACCGAAAGAGTGGATTTGATAATAAAACTTCAGGAATGGGTTCAGGATATGCAGTATGAACGATTAGGTCTTGATAATAATTATACGGAAATTATGGGAATAAAAATTCCGTCGCTTACCGTGCCGATTAAACCGGGACGCAATCTCGCGATTATACTCGAAGTTGCGGCAATGAATAATAAGCAGAAAAAAATGGGTTATGATACGGCGGCGGAGTTTGGTAAAAAGTTGATGGGTCAGATGACGGAAGAATGAGACGTAATATATTTAGATTAAATTTTAAACGCAGTAAATAAAATTATTTTAATATATGGAGGTTTAATATAAAATGATGGAGGACGGCAACTGGGGCTTTTTAAAAGCTCAATTAGAATATGCGCAATATTGGCATCATGAAGATGGAAAATCTGAACCATCAATTTATACGCCAAAAGGACATGCTTATCGATCTTTGTTTGCTCGTGATAGAGATAGAATTATGCATAGTGCTGCATTCAGGCGGCTTAGTTCAAAAACGCAAGTTTTTAATTCTTCTTTGACTGATAGTTTGAGGAATAGACTTACGCATACTCTTGAAGTTTCTCAGATTGCCAGAACTATTTCAAATAATCTTGGCTTTGATACAGATTTAACAGAAGCTATTGCTCTTGCACATGATTTGGGACATACTCCTTTTGGACATGTCGGAGAAAGAACGCTTAATGGTTTTTCACAAGGCATAAATGGGGAAATGGGCAAAAAAGAAAAGGATTATTTATATGAAGTTCCCGAAAATTTTTACGGGTTCAAACACAATTTGCAAACATTGAGAGTTCTTGCTGATTATTCGGCTAATGATTATTTTTCAAATTATGTAATGTATGGTGTTCGTGAACATAGTAAAACATATTGGGAAAGGCAAAATGATACTGCTTTTTATTCAAATTACGATAAGTTTTGCTCATATGAATATGAAGATAAAAAAACACAAATAAAAAAAATTATTCCGGCGTGGTCATTTGAGTCTTTTATTGTGGCTTGGGCTGATGAAATAGCACAACGCCACCATGATATGGAAGACGCTTTCATTCAAAAAATTATTCCTCCAAATGATATTGTAAAAATGATGGCACCTCTATCAGATTGTGTAGAAGAAAATGATATAGTAAGTAAATATAATCAATTAAAAGTAGATGTAGCCGAGATTTTAAGTTCTAATAAAGAGAAAGATTATTTTGTAAAAACTTTATCCAGTTTTTTAATTGATGCTTATGTTACTCAGATTATAACTGAGTTCAGAAAGAGTCTTGAACGGTTTTGTGACGATGGCGACATACATAGCAAAGAGGATTTTAATATTTTATATACAGACGTAAATGAAAAAGATATTAAAAATACATTTAAATTTTTATCAAGTAGAATATATTCGGTTGATAATACATTAGGTAAATCTCTTAAACAAAGTATAATTGATTCATATCAAATACAAAGAATGGACGGCAAAGGCGCTTATATAGTCAGAAAATTAATGCGGGCATATATTTCTAATCCACAACAATTGCCAAATCAATATATTAACCGACTTATTAAAATTGAATTGGAACGCTTTTTAGGGCAACATGAATATAAAAGAGTAATTGACGAAATAAAAAGTCGATTATCTACTTTATCTACTGATGTTGCAGAAAATACTCTTTCATGGCCTGACTACATATGTAGGGAAGCTTTAAAAATAATTGGGGAAAATAAAAAAATATATGAAAAAATATTTCCAGTTCTGATTCGCGTAATTTTTGATTATATCGCTGGAATGTCTGATTCTTTTGCATCTTCTCAATATTTAGAACTTTATGGAATATAGCAGTATATATAATAATTTATAAATATATAAAAAAGTATGAAAAGAGGGTAAAAAAATTATGTACAGAATAGGCATAGATCTTGGCGGGACGAATATTGCGGCGGGAATAGTTGACGAAAATTACAAAATAGTTAAAAAAGGGAGCGTTCCCACAAAAGCGGACAGAGAAGCGGAAGAAATAATAAAAGATATGGGAGAACTCTGCAATAA
>WQYZ01000104.1 GCA_009780985.1 Oscillospiraceae bacterium
TAATAGCTTTACATTATCTATGAAAATATTTATTTGCGATAGGAGAGTAACTGTAACTGTTTCATTTAATTCCTTTTCGCGTATTTTACTGCGTATACAGCCGTGTTCGTCCGAATATCTTGCCGTGTCGCAAGTATAGAAAGGGTAGCTTGTATCGCCTCTGTACCGTAACATATGACCGCACTTTCCGCACCAGACTTTTTTATAAAGCGGGCAGTTTGAATTTTTTTTTGTTTTGTTACTTGGCTGCCCGCATATCATTTCGTTTATTGTATCAAACTGGTCCTGAGTTATTATAGCCGGGTGCGAATTTGATATTCGCACCCATTCTTCTTTAGGTATTCTTATATATTCATTACACCCTAATTTGCCGGATTCCCACATACCGCCAATAAATGTGCCTGTATAACGCTCATCATGTAATATACGTAATATAGATGCCTTTGTCCAAATGATTTTATCCGAATCTACAGTATTCCACTCTCTTTTTTCGCCGGTTTGATTTTTATAAACAGACGGAGTGGGAATACGCTCATTATTTAATCTTTCCGCTATTTGGAAAGCCGTTTTACCATCAAGCGCGAGTTGAAATATTTGCCTGACAATAATAGCAGCGGGTTCGTCAATGAGAAGCTGCCCTTTATCAACTCTATCTTTTCTATAACCGTATATAACATAAGCATTTGCACATAATCCTTGTTTAATTTTTGTTCGTTTAGCGGATTTAACTTTTTTAGAAATATCTATGCTATATAATTCGTTAATTAAATTTCGTACAGGCACGTCTATTTCTGCTGTTGTACCTTTATGAGTGTTGCTGTCGTAATAGTCGTTTATAGAAATAAATCTGACGCCAATATACGGGAAAAGTTGTTCTATATACTTACTTACCTCAAGATAGTTTCTGCCAAAACGGGAAAAATCTTTTACTATTATACAACCGATTTCTCCTTTTTTGATCGCTTCTAATAACCGTTTTATTCCTGGTCTGTTAAAATTAGTTCCGCTGTAACCGTCGTCAACATATTCAAGCGTTTGCATTTCGACAAATTCATCAGACGAATATATATATTCCTTTATAAGCTGGCGTTGGCTGGCAATGCTGTTACTATCGCCTATATTGCCGTCATCTAATGATAAACGTAAATAATAAGCTAAATATTTATTCGTGTGTTGCATTTGCTGCCTCCTGTTCTTTATTGCCAATATAAGATAATATATAATTTAATTCGTCGCGATATTTAAAATAGACTTTAACTCGATTATAGTCCATTACTTCAATTCTTTCAATTAAAGCCGATACCATTTGAGCAGATAAATTACGCTCGTTTTCAAATTTTCTAAATTCGTTAATACATTTATTTTCTCCTGATAGCATAGCATCATGTTGAAATTTATTAGATACCAATAAGTCGAGCTCGTTTTGCAAAGTGTTTTTTTCTTCCTCGTATTCGGATTTCATATTGATATAATCCTGTTCGTTTATAACGCCATCAACATAATCTTCTCTTAAAGAACCTCTGTATCGTTGATTTTGCTGCAATTCTTGTTTTAATTCATTAATTTGCTTGTCAAACGTATCATTTTGTTCTTTATAGGTATGTTCTTTTTTAATATTTTGAATAATATGGCTTATATCTACGACAAGTTTTATTTGCCTATCAATATAATAATATAGTGCTTCCCTTAAATCAGTTTCTTTTATCTGCTTTTTTGTGCAGGCATTTTTATCGACTTGTTCATACACATTACATAAAAAACTGTAGTCAATACTCCCATCAGCCCGGCGACTTTTGTGTCTGTACATATTCTTTTTACAGTCGGCGCAAAAAATTAATCCTTTAAATATATTTTCATTATTACTATTTGATTTGTTATTTTTTACGCTTTCTTTTCGTTGTAAGCGGATTTTCTGTACAGTATCAAAAATTTCCTTTTCAATTATGGCTGTATGAGCATTTTCGCGAATAATCCATTCATCGCGGTTCTTTTCGATCCGACCATTTCCGTTAAGAAAGTTTGATTGGTATTTGCCTTGCGCTAAAATTCCTGTATATGCCGGATTTTCTGTGATACGCTTAATTGCTGATTTATACCAAAACTTTGTATCTTCATGCTTTTTCGCTTTTGTAATGCCTTTTTCAAAACGGTAACGGCTCGGCGGTGTTATTTTTAATCCATTTAGTTTTTGTGCTATTGCTATATCGCTGTACTTTTCTGTTACCCATGTAAATATCTGTTTTACAACAGGTGCGGTTTCTTCGTCAACTATGAAAGAATCGCCGTTTTTAATATATCCGTAAGGTGCAAAAGAACCGCAAAATTCACCACGGTTTTGTTTTTGTTTAAAACCTGATTGCACTTTTTTTGATATATCGCGGGCATACACTTCGTTTATCAGGTTTTTTAACGGCACAATTAACGTAGTTTCATCTAATGTCGCCGTGAGTGAATCATAATTGTCGTTTACAGAAACTAAACGAATTTGTAAAAACGGAAATACTTGCTCTAAATAATGCCCTGTTTCCTCGAAATTTCTGCCAAACCGCGATAAATCTTTTATGACCACGCAATCTATTGCGCCTGATTGTACATCCTCAATCATTTTAGTAAATCCGGGACGATTAAAATTTGTTCCCGTGTAGTTTATATCTTCATATATTTTGTATAACTGCAAATCAGACTGTGTTTGGATATATTGAAGTAGCATGGCTTTTTGAGTCCCTATCGAATCACTTATCTTCTTTCGAATATCCTCAACAGATAACCTTACATAGACAGCCGTTTTATATACTTTTTCGGATATAAGTGAACTATTAACCGCATTGTCAACAGTTAATTCCTTTCTTGTTTTACGTGCCATTATCTAATCCCCCATTTTCAAATCCTGCAATAATTTTTGAATCGTTTCAAATTTATCCTGATACCGGAACACAACGGTAATTTGTTTTTTTTCAAACACATCTACACGTTTAATTAAACTTACCGCAAGCTGCCGCGAAAGATCCGATACATTTTTATATCTCTTGAAATGTTCAATCCATTTATTAATAGCGTTATTTTCGTTAAATAACAGCTCCGATTCTTGTTTTAGTATTTTTGTTGCCTGTGTTAATTCATCTATCCTATCAGTATAATCCTTGCCAAATGCGATAAAATCCTCTTTTGATAATTCACCGTTTTTATAATCCTCATATAGTGAACGTTTATATCTTTCACAATCTTTTATTTCTTTTTCACGGTCGATTATTTGCTCGTTTATCTTTTGCATATTTAATTGTTGATAAGGCAAATTTTTTATATAATCTAAACATTTCTCTAAATCGAGAATAGTGGCAATTTGTTGTGCTATTGTCTCCATGATTGCTGTTTCAAGTTCGTTAGCCGCGAAACTGTGAGAAGTGCAGCCCTTTCCGGTCTTGTTTGTAGCGCAAACATAGTAATAATATTTGCCGACTTTTTTACGGACAATGTTATTGCCGCAGTCGCCGCAGAACATCATGCCGGATAACGGAAAAACTATATCCTGTTTCGGCGGCGTCCGCGTATCCTGATGTAAAAGCCCGCTTACAGTTTCAAAATCTGTCTTTCTTATTATTGACTCGTGGGTATTCTCTATGATATTCCATTCATCGTCCGGTTTCATAATACGCTTTTTTACCTTATAGTTCGGGGTTGTTTCTTTACCCTGTACCAACGTGCCAACATAAACCGGATTACTTAAAATTCTTTTCACAGCGACCGCCGACCATAAAGCTCTATCGTTTCTTTGGAACGAGGTACTGAAATTTATCCCTTGCTTCCTTTTATACTCCAAAGGAGCAGGTTCGCCTATGTCGTTTAATCGGTCTGCTATTTTCTGCTGGCTCATTCCCTGTAGTTTTAAACTAAAAATATCTCGAACGATTTTGGCGGCGCGTTCATCTATAACGAGCCTATGCTTATTAGATTCATCACGCATATAACCGTATGGAACGTGAGGAGCCACAAAATCGCCGTTTTTTCTTTTTACATTCAAATTGCTCCGTATCTTGATTGAAATATCCCTCAAATACTGTTCGTTTAAGAGGTTTTTGAACGGAATAATAATATCGTCCGAGTCGTTCTTTGGGGTACTGCTGTCATAGCGGTCATTTACAGAAATGAGACGTACTTTTAGTTTTGGCAAAATATCCTTCATTAATTCGCCGACTTCAATATAATTACGTCCAAGCCTCGATAAATCTTTCACGATGATACAATTTATCTTACCTTCTTCAGCGTCTTTAATCATTTCGGTAAACGAGGGACGTAAAAAATCAATGCCGCTGAATCCGTTATCAGAACGCTCGGATACTATTTTAATATCCTGCGTCGATTTTGCGTAACCTTTGATTAAATCCAATTGATTTTCTATTGTGCTGCTGTCTGCGTCATCTTTGCTTGCACGAGCGTAGGCAGCCGCATTAAAATAAGACTGCATAACAAATCCTCCTGTTTTTAAATTCTGCGAATTTTGCTAAATTAACGCCAAACGAACCAACTTCTGCTTGTTCCGTGTAACGGAACTGAGCGAAGTTGATTATATAAAGGGATTTTGTTGATTCAGTCCTGCGTCTAATATAACATGACATAGTTTTATTGTCAATGCTGTCAATACTATTATATCAATGAACGAAAATATCCCTCCATACAATCCTCTATTGTTGTTTCCGTTTCAGCGTACTCTATTTTTACAATTATCTTACCGCAGCGAATACAATAAGGATTTTTTATTTTATTAATATAATCCAGTGTGCGGTCCAGTAAAGATTTCTCATTATCAACATTAATATCCCGAATGTCAGGCATAGTATCGGGGTTAATATGTTGAATATCAATATTACGCATTGCTTTTAAATCAGGATATGTAAATTGCGTCATTAAATCACTCCATTCAAATTTGCTTATATAATATAAATATGTTCTTGTATATTTCCTTATGCCTTTATACTAATTGTTATTTTTATATGTCAACACTCTCAAAGATATTCCCAACTTGGGAATATCTTTGAGAGATAATTTTATATAAAATAATCTGCTGGTTTTTTATTATGAATAAATTCCTCGACATCATCAATATCGTTTGTCACAAAACAATCCGGCAGAGCGTTAAGCACCCGTTCACGGTACGTACCGTTTTTATTAACACGGCAATCAAGAATTGCCACAACTCCAGTGTCGGATTCTGTACGGATCAGCCGTCCGAAACCCTGTTTCAGTTTAATCAACATTTCCGGTACGACGACTTTACGTTTATATTCGTCCATATCTTCATATAATGTCTGTTCGTATTCGCCAATAGGGTCAGGTACGGCAAACGGCAGCTTTACGATTATAAGCATTGATAATGCGTCGCCGGGAATATCGATACCTTCCCAAAGTGCGCCGCTCGCGAACAACACACCGTTTTTCGACTGCTTGAAACGCTCAATCTCTCTTACGCCGCCTTTGTCGAGACGGAACATCGGAAACGGAATACCACGCTTCGAGAGTTGCTCCCACACCATATCCATAGCTTTATAACTCGTAAATAATACTGCGGAATGACCGTGTGAAGCGGTTATCAGCCGTTCTGTTTCGTTGGCGATTGCATTGATATATATCTTATTAAGCTGATTGGGAAACGGCATATTTTCGGGGATATAGAGTAGAGTGTTTTTATAATAATCGAACGGCGACGGTTTACTCGTTTCATTCAGTTTACCTCCGAGACGATGCAGACCGAGAGTTCGTTTTGTGTGTGAGAAGTCACCTGCCGCCGACAATGTGCCGGAAGTGAGGACTGTCGGTATGCCTCTGCTCCAAATATCGTCAAATAACCGTTTGTCGAGGTCTCGCGGTATAGCGCACAGCTTATTCTCATCATCACCTTTTTCAAGCCAGTAAATGAGTTTATCATACTGAATGAGTATTCCGGTTTGTTCACGGACTTGCTCCAACTCCCAAAGGATTTGTTTTTTACGTCCATCGCTTTTTCCGACGACAGGTTCAGGCCTCAAGAGTTCAATCAATCCCTCAGATATATTATGTATGTTACGGATATGACGGTGCGCTTCTTCATCTATTACTGCGGTAAAACGATCTGTTTCTTCGTTTATATCTTCATTCTCGGCGTTTTCTGATAACCTGCGAAATAAACGGTTGCTTTCGCTTGATAATTTTTTCGCCAATTTTTTGACGACTTTTTTCGCGTCCTCATATTTGAGATTCAAATTGTTGTAAATGCTGTCTTTTATTCCTGCCAGAGTATCGCTCGAAAATTCAACGCCGTACATAGACCGTGCCGCCTGTAAAAATTTGTGCGCTTCGTCTATAATAATGCTCTGGTAATTTGGGATAAGCGGACGTTGCTCGTCGCAGCGGCGAAATATATCTGCGAGAAGATAATTGTGATTGCATACCTGAATATCAATTTCGGCAGATTGCGCATACTCGCGGAATTTGAGATATTGACAATGCTCTCGGTGCGGACAATGTTCGTCACATCTGTCTGGGACTGAAATTATACTTTTGACATGTGCGGTCAATCCGTCTATCTCGGCGAGGTCGATAACTGCGTCCGGTTTGAGTAGTTCTTCAAGGATTTCTTTCATCTTAATATTATGTTCGAACAGAACGTGTCTCCGCAGATTACGTTCGCAGACATAATGCTCGCGTCCTTTGCGTAATACGGCGGTCAGCGGAGTTTTGATTATTTCATTTTCCAATAGAATACGCGATAATTCAGGGATATAATCCGTTATTAGTGCTTTTTGGAGCGCAATGCTTGAAGTGGCGATAACTATGGGCATATGCGCTGTATCGGCATACGGGGTGCCTGTGTAAAAACTCATATTCCAGTAACCGTTGAGCCGCCCGCGTTTGGCAAGAACCGCCGGAACGAGATATGCGAGTGTTTTTCCCGTGCCGACTTCGGCTTCTGCGAGTGATACCGAACGCCTGTCGAGTGCGTTTAGAATATGCTCTGCGAGTGATATTTGTTCTCTGCGGATTTTATATCCGTACTCCGGCAATATCTCCCTGAAAATCGTGTTGAGTGTTTCGCGGCATTTTTCCAACGCTATCTTGTTGCCGAATGGTCTGTCCGCCTCAAGTCTGCCGAACCCAGCCACTTTTGACAGACGTATACTTTCAGCCATAGCTTCTACACCGGAAGTAGTGAGCGGCATTTTTTGACGGCTTATCATTTTGCGTTTGCCGGTTTCGAGATTCACTGCTGTATAAATATATTCTTTGTCTGTGTCACGCTCTAACATAGCACAACCGTAGGCTGTAAAGATTGCTTCGCCTAATTCTACAAGGTTTTTTGGGAGATGATTTGGTATGTTTCGCGATATTTCGCGCTGAATGTTTTTCATTGTGAAAAGTTCCTTTCTGTTTTGGCTTAACGGCTTTGTGATGCCGGCAGAGTATAAAAATCTGTCGGCAGTATCAGAACCGTCAAGCGGTTTGATTTTTATAAGAGATTTTTTTTGTTTTGTGAAACAACAGACTGTGAGTAGTCAGATAAACTGACTTTTCACACACGAAAGCTCCCGCAGGTCTATCCCAACCTGCACGATGCTTCCCCGCTTCGCGCCTCTCACGCGCTTCGGCTCCGCTTTCCCCGGAGGAGTGCCATTATCACCGATGTGCCTTTTGTCTGCCCATTCCGTAAACGGAGAAAGGGACGCTCGCGCCAATTATAGGCGGTCTTCGCACACAGCACATCGGTTACCGTACCTGATGTTTCGTTATATTCAGTTGTCAACGTTCAGCGAGAGTTTGTTGCGCTCTCACATAACGCACTTTTTTATGTGTTTTGTGGGGGTATTTTTTGCCCGTCTGCTAAAAATTTTTTTATTTTCTTTTTAGCACTTTGTAAACTTTCGTAAACACTCTTATGGTTTGCTCCCTCTAAATCGGCAATTTGCCGTGTCGAAAAACTTTCTACGGCATATAGCAAATATCGTTTTCGCTGAACGTCAGTAAGCTTACTTAACACTTTTTCAGCCAGAATTATTTGTTTTGCCTTTTGTTCCGCTTCTTCCAGTTCGTCAATCTCGTCAATAAAAGATTCCTCCGGAGATTTCACTGAAACTCCTTCTAATTCATATAAATCTGTATTCTTTTTTGTCTGCGCGTTTTCTGCACGGTCCTGCTCAAAATAGTCATTGTCCGAAAATTTTTTGAGCTTAAGAAAATCCTTCGCAGTTTTGTCCGGATTCTCAGCAATATAGTCTTCGAGCGTAATTTCTACGATTCTGTCAGCAAAACGGTACACTATACCCTCGCTGTATTTGTTCAGCGCGTAGTCGCTGTCTATGTAATTTTTCAATTTCGTTTCCTCCCGATTTTCTGATTTTTTAAATCTGTTTGTGAATTTAAAAACCAGAAACCAGGCGGCGAACGGCAGTGTGGCTGTATGTAAAAAAAGGTTGCCGCTATCATTGGAACTCCTTTCGGGGGAGTCCGCTTCAAGCGGCAACCTTGATATGTAGGCTAAAAAGCGACAAAAAAAGAGTCCGGCAAACAGCAACACAAAGTTGCCGCTTGCCAGACTCGTAAGCATTATAGCCGTCTATGACGACTGTGCGGACTCGGTACGGGTGTACATACACATAATGTACGCTTTTTACAACACCATTTGAGATGATACCTGTCCGCCTGCATCGGAATGATTACTAAGCGGTATGACCTGTATCCGCGAATTCGCAGCCGTTGGCGGGGCGTCAGCATTCCAGACGCTTGTTTCAGATTCCGTGAAACCTTCGCTTAACCGCTCCATGAGCGGTAGGTCTATACACATATTTTATTTATTTTTATATTTTCATTTATCCTAAAGTGAAGATAAATCCTATAGTTTCGTTACATGAACTGCATTTGCGGTACTCATGACAGAGTACATCAGTCTTTTTTGAATATTTGTGCAGTATAACTTTCGTTGCGGGATTTATGGCAGTGAGTTGTTTGCCGCAACGTGGACATTTGATGATTTTTTGTCTTTCGTCGTTGAAACGTCTGGCTCTGCGGAATGCCGTACCGCGTAAAACGTCCGGTATATAGTCGTGTATCATAAAAGCATATATGTCTTTTTCACAGTTATTTGTATTCATTCTAAACTCCTGATATAATTAATATACGTTAAATTCATTAGAAAATTTATTTTTTTCCCACTTTTGATATGGTTGCATATCTGAGACAAAACCGCTTTTTTTCAGCTTAATCGACGCGGCTCGTTTTGAAACGCCGTACACTTCGGATATACGCTCAGGTAGGAGTTCTTGAGCGAATATATCCATATCGTCGTCATATCCTAACACAATACAGTTTTTCCATATGCCATTCTCCCTCAGAAAATGATTGACGAACGGCATGAACGTTGCATTAGGCATAGCGAGAGCGGCGGCGAAATAGTCGGCTTGATGTTCGCGCCAATCGAAAGCGGTTCTCTGTTGCCATTTCCCACCGTTATTTTCGACGTTTTCTCGGCGGCAGCATATTTGCCCCACTCTGAATGTATCATATACTCCCGAATGTATGAGGATGTGCCCGCCCTCGTGTAATCCGGTAAACAGTGCAAGCCCTTCTCTGCCCGGTTCCATCACGAAATTATCGAGAATAACCGTATTTGCCCGCACTATAATATTCCGAACGCGATTATTTTCACGGTCAAACACTTTAACTGTACCATTACGAAATACAGTCATGCCAAAAATCGGACGTTCCGGGTCTTCGTTGTATATATCTTTGCACATAATCGTTACGCCGAGATACGATTCCAAAAAATGCTCAAATCGAATAGCACCTGGCTCACGAAGCAGATTAGGTTTGTAATCCGCAAGGACATCACGGGCGAATTCGTCAATTTCGCGGTCGTATAATATTGGCGTGTTTTCATTACTGTAATCAATCCTGTTTATTCTCATCATTATCATTTTTTGCGCCTCCTTCGCGCCGTTCCTTGTTTTTTTCAATCTTGCGTATAAATTGTTTCCAGTCTTCTTCCGTTGCATTGCCCGCTTTTGATTGCCGCAGTGCGAACCGAGCCAGCTCTCCGACTTCCTCATACATCAGTATATCCTCGATGTCTGCCGGTATTTCGCGGTTTTCATGGCTGGCTAAGTCGTACATTCGCGCTTTTTCATCTTCTGTCAGATTGAGAAACCGAGCAAACTTCTCCATTTTTTCCGGGTCGAACGGACGGCGGCGGCGGTTTTCAATGTCGCCGTATAAGCCGACCGAAAATCCCAGTTCTTTTGCCACATCAGACTGTGTAAGTTCGCGAGGGTCACTCAGGCGTTTTTTCTTGATAAAATCACCGAAACGAGTACGTTTATCTTGCATATATTCACCACCTTTCTTGATGTATCACGCCAAACGGCGTGATTGATAATTGTATTATACTATATAATTTTCTATTTGTCAAGGGAAAATTTAAAAAAATCTTAAAATTTTTTACATGATGATTTGTTCTTGTATATTATACCCATTATTAACATTTTTTATAAAGTTATATTGCCCTGATTTCAAATATAGTAAAACCATTGAAACAACCAAGATGTCTCTAATATGTAACATAAAACTCTCGGAAGATATTATTCCGAGAGTTTTTTCGCAATTTATATGTATAGAAAAATTAAGAATTGTGTGAAAATAATTTATTACACTACTATGCCAACACCGTTGCCTCTGGAAGCCTTGTCAAGAGACCGTTTCAGCAAAAAGATACCCAAAATCATAGATACTGCGGCAAAACCAAAAAGCACAAGCATATCGTTCATAACAACCGTGTTTTCAAAATCGTAGCCTTCAAGCATGATAAGCCGCAGACCTTCCATCGCATAAGTGTGAGGGATAAGCCGCGAAACAAACCGTATCCCAAGCGGCAGAATAGCGAGCGGGTAATATATGCCTGAAAATATCCGCGCCAATACGTCCACAAACCATGTGAAAGGTTCTGACCCCTGTTTCACTTCAAGATTGAAAAAATTGCTGGCTCCGATAAGTCCGAACCCGAAGCATATCAGTATAAAACAGAGATAGAACATGATGAGCGGCAAAACCGGAAGCGCCGTATTTATTTTTACTCCAGCGAACAATACGGCGGCAATCAATACCCCAGCCTGAATGACAAGCTGATAGAAAAACGTCCAGATGAACCTGCCCGTGATGAAAGCCCATATGCCATATGACGACGAGTTGTAAACCTCCAAGCGTTTATCCCAGAAAGCGGCGTTTAAACTGCCGAAAGGCAGGTTCAGAACGGCAGATGAGTTCTGAAAAAACACGACGCCGATAACCATATATGACACGAAATCCCCGCCGTAGCCTGTCAGGGACGCGGCGGCATAGTCTTTCAGAAATAATGAGACGAAAAACCACATTCCGGCAGTTACGAAACTCTGTATGACAGCCAGTATAAAACTTGATGGATAGAATCGGAACGCTCGGTATTCAAGTTTGGCGAATGACAGCGTGGATTTTAAAAACATCATAACTATACATTCCCTCCCGCGCTTATTGTATCTACAAAAATATCTTCCAAAGTGGGTTCATTAGTGGAAATTTCAATGAATCCGACCCCATGCCCACGCAGGGTTTTTAACACCGCAATCAGATTTTCACGGATATTTTCCATTTGGATTGTCATTTTATTTCCAACGCAATGACAGGATATAACAAATAGAAGCGATTTTACTGCCTCTATAGCTTCGGGTATGATTTCATGGCAAGTCACTACAAGTTCATCATACCTCTGCAAGTTTCGGCGCAGGTTCGCCACGGTATCGCAGCTTATTATCTTGCCGTTGTGCATTATTGCGACGCGCTCGCACAGTTCTTCCGCTTCAAAAATGTAATGCGTGGTGAGAATAACCGTGATTCCGTAATCCCTGTTTATTTTCGTGACAAGTTCGCGGACGGTCTCCGCGCCTTTGGCGTCTAATTTCACGGTCGGCTCGTCCAAAAACAGCACGGGATTTTTCACTAAAAGCGACCGGGCTATAGCGAGTTTCTGCCGATTGCCAGCCGAAATGCTCATCGGCCAGTGATGCTCAAACTGACGTAGGTTCAAAAAATCCAGCATTTCGTCAATGCGGTCTTTCCTCTGAGATTTTTCAAGGTTATACACTACTGCCCAGAATTCAAGATTCTGCCGGACAGTTAGGTTATTATCCGTTCCGACATCAGCCGTAGGTGCGACGAGACTTACTTTTGACCTTATAGATTTATGGTCTTTATAAATATCATAGCCAAGAACTTCGCCTGTTCCGCCGTCAGCCTCTAATAAACCTGCCATAACTTTTATGAGCGTGGTTTTGCCTGCACCGTTGCTGCCCAGAAGACCGAAAATTTCACCCTTTCGAATAGAAAGGCTCACATCATCAAGGGCGGTAAACCGCTCTTTTCTTTTTGTGATTTTATACTTTTTAACGATATTCCGCATATCTATTACGTTTTCTGTTTCTACTGCCATCTTGTCAACGTACCGTCCTTTCTTGCTTTTTTAATTCCCATGATATACATATAACAGCCAAGCGGCATGAATACAACGGCGATGACAGTCAGTGCGATTATATCGAGCGCAACGGGATTTATACCGGATAACGCAAGCTGTAAAGGCAGAACTGGAGTTGACAGTTCACCGCCCGGAATCATAAGCCGTCTAAGTGCATCCAGCGCATATGTATGAGGAATAAAACTGCCTAATATCTGCAACGGATATGGCAGAACAGTAATCGGATAGTAATAACCTGCCGTCAGCGCAATGATAATATCCTGAAAAATAAAACGCACCGGTTCGGTCTGCTGCTTGAAATTAAATAAATAAAACGAACTTGCGCTTACCATTCCGATACCGAGCGTCGAAACCAAAATAAGAATCAGGATTAATATCAGAAGCAAGGGTTGGTTGAATATGAATACCGCTCCGAAAAACAGGCAGCCGAACAGCATTGTCAAGACACTGCGCGGGTAATCGTCTATAACACCGCGGAACATAACACCGAACATAGGCGTGAAATAGGACAGCGGCGAAAGCAAATATAAATCCATAGTCCCGCCCCAGTAAATACGCGCCAGACGTGGATATGTATCTCCTAAATTCGTATAGCTGATATAGTTCACGAACAAACCCAGCACGATAAATGATACATAATTGCCGCCATACGGGAAAAAATTTATATTGCTGTCCCTTGTAACAAGACTGAGCATAAAAAATATAACTGTGTTAAATAGAGTGCCTAAAACCCACATCAAAGCGTTCATCTTATATGACCACCATATAATGAACTCGCGTTTGCTGAACATCACTAATGCGTCCCACTCACGAAACCGCGTTCGCATTTGCTTCACCCCATTTCTGCTCCAAATAGTAATTGTATATTTCCTGAATGGTGATTTCTTTTTGTTTTATACTAATCACCGGAATTTCGAGGTCAATAAATAAATCGACAAGACGGTCGAAAGAAAACTCGTTTCTGCGGACGATTATTTTTATGCCGAGAACGTCGTGCTTTCCTTCAATATTTTCGTAGGTGATGCCTATAACGCCCGGTTCGTCTTTGAGCAAGATTTCTTTTTCGGTATTCAGGCAGCTAATCTCTATGGTCTGGATATCGGAAAACGGTGCTGTCAATTCGTCCATAGAACCTATGCCGATTATTTCTCCGCTGGCTAATAGCATAATCCGCCCGCAGACAGCTAAATCCTCCGGGTTATGACTGGCGATGATTGCGGTGCGGTGATTTTCTTCCGCATCGGTCTTTATCAACTCTCGCAGATTCCGTGCTGATGGAATATCAAGACTGACTGACGGCTCGTCGTAGAATATAATCGGTCTGTCTAAAATCAACCCACGCGCAATGGTGATTTTCTGACGCATTCCCGCCGACAATTCGCTTATATATTTGTTTTTCGCTTCGTCCATGCCTAAAACCCGCAATACATTGTCGCACTTGCGTTCAAGCGTTTTGCCGGATAGACCGAATATATTGCCGTACAACATCAGGTTTTCGCGGGCGGTAAGTTGCCATTCCAATCCCATCCATCCGTTGGTGCTTATGTAACTGACAGTATCTTTAATCCGCCGTATATCGGTGTGCCCGTCGATTTCCACTATGCCGGAGGTTGGGGCAATCAGCCCTGACAAAAGTTTGATTAACGTAGTTTTCCCCGCGCCGTTCGCGCCGTAAATGCCGAAAATTTCGCTTTTACCCACCGTGAAAGATATATTGCTGACAGCCGTTATAGTTGTTGCTTTATTGCCTGTTAAGTTTGCTATGTTTTTAATCCAAAGAGCAATACCACTGTCTTTATTGGTGGTAATACCCTTATACTGCTTACTGACATTTTGCAATGAGATCATTTTCTGCCTCGATTTTCATAATTTTCGTTGGTTCGTTTTTAGAGTTTATAATTTATACAGTTTACAAAAAAGACACAATAAATCATTTTAATCTCCAAAAAGTCACTATATAATGTAACTGTAGTTACTAAAACTAAAGTTGCAGTAACTAATAATCGGAATCATTTTGCATTTATTGTAACTTTAGTTACATTATACCACGTTATATATTTTTTGTCAATATGCAATCCGTTTTAACATTATAAATTTGATAAAAATTTTTAGAGCAGATAATTTAAAGAGGTATCTAAAATAATATGAAAAAGATTAAGTGGATTTTTTTGATATATAAAGTACCGTACGAGCCGTCGAGCAAAAGAGTATATGTCTGGAGAAAGCTAAAAAAACTCGAAGCTGTTACATTGCAGGACGCAATTTTTGTATTACCATACTCAGAAAAAACTTTTGAACAATTTCAATGGCTCGCGGCTGAAATAGTAGAAATGGACGGAGAAGCCGCAGTTTGGGAAAGTTACGCTACCACCAATTCACAAGAAAAAGCATTGATACAAAAATTCACGGAAAATGTAAATACACAATATGAGGGTATTATTCAGAAATTAAATAAAATTATTGATGTTGTGGATATTAACAAAAGAGAAAATCTGCTGCGGAATATCATAAACGAGTATATGGATATAAAGTATTACGATTACTTCAAATCCGATTTGAGTGATAGAATTGATGAAATAATAATGTGCGAACAAAAACAACTAAACGAAGCTAAATTTAACGGGGAGAGTGAATAGCCGATGAAATGGATAACGCGAAAAAATGTAGGCATAGACAGGATAGCTTGCTCATGGCTGATAAAAAGATATATAGACAGCGATGCTGTATTTGATTTTGTGGATTACGACGAGGAAATTAAAGAGGATTGGGGTACGCCGTTTGATATACCGGGCTGTAAGTACAGTCATCGTCGCGGGCGGTGTTCGTTCAATACGCTAATCAAAGAGTATAATCTCA
>WQYZ01000105.1 GCA_009780985.1 Oscillospiraceae bacterium
ATGTTTTCCGTTTATTATACCGGTAACCGTACCCGACCCCGAAAAAACAGGCGCGGTAATAGAAGCTATGGCATGTGAAACTCTGAACGACGTTATACCTGCATATTATGACGTAAGTTTAAAAACCAAGTATGCCAGGGACGATGAATCCGCCGAAATGCTTGATATAATTTTCAGTCACCGCGTATGCGACCTCGGCGATTCTATATGGTGCAGTATACTGCGGGACGGCATATTTGTTAAGATGTTCCAAAAGAATGACCGTAATCTGACTTCTAATATGGAAAAAGTCGAACCTGTAATTACTAAAGCTATCGACAAAGCGCTTACTGCTTTAGGGCTGGCAGAATAAAAAGTATAGAAAAATAGAGAGGTAATTTATGATGGAAAACGGAAACGCTAATATCATACATAATCAAAAAGACCGCAAAATCGTCAGGGAACTTGCCGCGAAATATCACAATATCGCGATGAGCGGCGAAAATATTGAAAAAGCCCGTTTATTCAGGGCGGTAAACGACAGAAAAATGATACGCCCGGTCGTGCTTATCGACGAACTGCCGTGGTTTGAACTGAATATCGACAACTGTCTCGACTGCGTCTGCGAAGATCAGGGATTAAGAGGGCTTGAATGGCATTTCAGATACTGGCTGGCAAGACACAAATATTTCGGCTGCGATTTATATCTCAATCCCGTGTTTACGGTCGCGAAAAATGTGAAATTTTCGGGAATCGGCATGTGGAGCGAAGAAAAAATCTTAAAGACTGACGAAAGAAACGGGATTGTCGCGCATCAGTATGCCGACAAATTGCAGACGGAAGAAGATCTAGAAAAACTTCACAACGAAACCGTGACTTACAACGAAGAAGGGACAAAAAAATATTTTGAATATGTTTCGGATATAATCGGGGATATTATGCCTGTAAAAATAGGCGGATTGTCGTCCGATTACGGTTTGGGGCACGGGATATGGGACACGGTGTCAACGTTAAAAGGCGTGGAAAGCCTTTTGACGGATTTGGCTGAACGACCGGAATTTATGCACAAAATAGCGAGAAAACTCACAGATATTTTCTTGGATAAACTGCGCCAGCTGGAAGAACAGAATCTTCTCGGAGTAGACCAGACATATATTCACTGTACTCCCGCGCTGACGGACGATTTGGAGCGTCCGGACGATTTCGACCATATCAAGCCTCATAATATGTGGGGACGCGCAGTTGCGCAGATTTTTGGTTCAGTGTCAAAAGCCATGCACGACGAGTTTGACATAACATACGCAGTGGAATCTATGAAGCAGTTCGGCATGACGTATTACGGCTGCTGCGAACCGTTGGACAAAAAAATAGATATATTGAAAAAGATAAAAAATCTGCGCAAAATTTCAATTACGCCGTGGGCGGATATAAATCTTGCAGCAGAGGTTATGGGCAGCGAGTTTGTAGTAGCGTCAAAACCCAATCCGGCAAATGTCGGCACGGGATTCGACGAAGACGTTATAAGAAAAGAACTAAAGACGATAGTCGATGCTGTAAAGCGAAATAATTGCTCATGCGATATAGTGCTCAAAGATATATCAACAGTCGCGGGAAAACCGGATCATTTGTTAAAGTGGGCGCAAATTGCGATGGAAACGGTCAATAATTATTAATAGGCAAAATAAAATTAAGGCGGGGTTAAGTCTCCCGCCTTTACATTCTATTTATTTTTCTTTATGCGTGAATTTGCCGGTTTTTTCCTGAAATCTTTGCATTTCGATTGCGGAATTAATCTGGGGTCATAGTCGCTCTGCCCGTGTTCATACGCATATAACATTGACAGATTCTCCTGAGTCGTGCAGTACTCCGCCTCATCCTCCCCATCGTATTTTAGGTAGTACTCGCACTTGTTGCATATTATCTTTTTCATTGGAATTACCTCCATTTTTGTATTGAATTTCTGTATTCCCAGCGGGTTACCCTCGGGTGAACGAAGCCGCGACGCCGGAGACTTCGCCACCCACCCTAAGGTAATTCCGCCGAGAAATAACAAACGCCGTGCATGGTGAACCCATACACGGACAGTAAAATCAAACATAAGCATAACCAAAAAAACTCTTGACGAACTCCGTTAAATGATGTATAATATGATTGTGCAAGTGCGGAATAATTCCGTTGTATATGGTGCGCTCTCACCTTATATAGACCGTAGGGGTGTTTGCCGCACTCCCTGCGGTTGCTTGCATTGCATTTTATTATTTCTCTGTTATTATTGTAATCCAATTTTTTGTTTTTGTCAAGAGGTTAATGAAATTTTTATATAAAATTTTGAGAAGAAAAAACAAAACACTCGGCTCCGCAGAGCCGGGTGTTTTGTCTCTTATCTCATTGTAATATATGTGTCCGGAAACCCTGATTTACGTAGGGGCGGATGGTAATCCGCCCGTGATTTTACGGGACGATTACCATCGTCCCCTACAGTTTCCAGACAGATCTAATATATGTAGATTTTTTTATTAATCCAAAAATTCGCCGTTATAACTTACGAGAGACGCATTCTGAACTCCCGAAACTGCGGAAAGATCGTTCACAAAACCTGTGTTTTCGCCCTTGCTGCGGATTTCGTAAATAAATTCAGTGCCTTTTCCCGCAGATACAATCTTTGATTTGAGGCGAGCTTTTTTTGAATATGAATTTATTATTTTCACGCACTCATCTTCAGACGTCTGGCTGTCGCAGTTTATTATTACTAAATACGGAGAATCAAACGAAAGTCTCTGGCTTGATACATATATTATCGCAGCGACAATAATACTGCCCACAATAGCTAATATATAAAGCTGCGCGCCGGTGACAATTCCCACGCCGATTGCCCAGAATAAAAATATCAAATCCATCGGGTCTTTTATAGCCGTTCTGAATCTCACAATCGACAGCGCGCCAACCATTCCTAAAGAAAGCACGACGTTTGACGATACGGCTAAAATAACAAAAGCAGTCACAACAGTCAATCCTAACAAAGAGACATTGAAAGTGCGGGAATACATAACTCCGCCGAAAGTGTATTTGTAAACAAAGAAAATACCTACCCCAAGCGCCAATGCTATGAGAAGCGCTATTAACATTGTCCATATGTTAAACGAGGGATTTGTGACGGTGTTGAATGCGTCGATAAATTTTTGTTTTATAACATCATTAAAAGTCACCATTTTTGTTTAAATCTCCTTAAATATATTAATTATTTTTTGTTTTTATATATAATTACTGTGCAAATCTATATAAACCTGCGGCAGGCGGCGTATTTTGACATTGACGATGTTATTGAGTTTTCGGTCTGGATTACTTTATGAATAAATTCCGGGATATATTCGTCGTATTTTACTTCTAAAACGCACCTTTCATCAGGGAAAACGCTCACTGTCGGAATATTAGGATTGAAAATATCCGCCTGCCCGCTCTGGCTGAAAAGGCTCCGTATGTCGGAATCTATTGTTATTCTTACATTTCCGTGAGGATATACGAATGGCGTTCTTATGTAATCGACGACAGTTTTCGGGACAAGTCCTCCGCCTGTAAATTCCTGATAAACATTTCTTTTTAACGGTTCTTCGGAATTTTTCAGAAAATCATAATCGCCGTTTAATATTTTTTCGGCTTCCTGTTTTGTTACAGTGCAGAAAAATTTCACAGATGAATTAAAATGCTTGACTTTGTTTTCGAGTTTAATCAAATTAGTATCGTGATTATAGAATCGGATTCTGTATTTGTATCTTAACGGGACGCCGTCCAACTTTTCTGCGAGTGCTTTATTGTCGTATGTGTCGAAATACAGGCTTCTTATAAAATACTCGCCGTTTTTGTCCGCGAATTCGTCGGATTTAAGCAGGACTTTCAGTTTGCTTTTTATTATGACAGCCTGCGCTTTGTTGATTATATGTTTGTATTCGTTTCTGTATTTTAACTCTGTCAAATTATTTTCCTCCTTTTGGTTTTTCTGTTTTATTTAAAATCAAGGTAAAAATAAAGTAAAATATATGTAAGATATATTATAACAAAATAATTCAATAATGTAAAGCATAAATAAAATTATTTTTTCAAAAATATTTTCCTGAAAAATTTTTAAGATTTTTTTAAATAATCGCTTGACAAATTTTTTAATATGTGTTATACTGAAAACAAGCAGCTGAATTGTGAAGGATTCAGTTACAAAATAAAGGAAGTAAAAAATAAAAAATTTAAAAACGCAGGGAAGGATTCCCTGTTTGTTAAAAATCAAGGAGGATTTATTTTTATGCAAAAAACAAAATTATCAAAAATTCTGAGCTTGGTACTCGTTATCGCAATGATTATGACCATGTCGGCATTTATGGGTTTAGCGGTAAGTGCGGCAAGTTTGGACCCGACAACTGTTACCGCAAGTATAGATTTCGTAAACGAAACATTGAATTTTACAGTCGCATATACAACCGATAATGTGCCAGACAAAGACGGGTTCTATGTGCTATATGCACTGAAAGCAGTGCCGAACGAATCACTTACAAAAACTTACAAATACACAAGCGAAAAATGGTATCCGGTTTATATTACTGTTGATAGTACAAAAAATGTAGGAACAGGTTCAATAGATATATCAAAATACATACCAAAATTCAAAGCTAACTCTACGGATAAAGACAATTACTACATAGCATACAGACTTGCCAGTGACCCTGTCGGGAATGTGACAGTAACAGTAACTCCGGCAGATACCGAAAATAATATTGATGCTGTAACAACACAGGTTCCGGGTTATATAACAAGAGGTACGATACCGATTCCTGCGAGACCTTCGGAAAAAGCATATAAAGGCGGAGAAGACGGTAAAACGCCGATAAACGATAACGATTTAAAATCTTTAGTAATTTATAATAACGGCAACGATTATACAACACCGACAAACCCAGTTTTATTGGCGAACGGTTCATTAAAAAATACAAGTGATAAATTAGACGTTGCTGTAAAAGTGGGGCTTAACGCAGGTTGGATGACCATTCCGGCAAAATCAGCTTTAGATATTCTCAGCTCTTCATTCCCGACCGGCGATACGGCTGAAGTTAAATGGGCGGCAAATCAAGATAATAAACAGTTTGCTTCCGCTTCCATAAAAGTAAAAATTCCGGCGGCTCCGGCAGCCCCTAAATTAACCTCTGCTAATATTGTATCTCAAAATCCAACTACTAAAGTATCTGAAAAAGTTACAGTATATAAAGGTTTCACTGCCAAGATGCAGTATTCTGTAGACGGGACTGTGTGGACTGATATTCCGGCAGATAAAGTTGTAAAATTAAATGACGCAGATAAAACAAATCAAGTTAATGGTGGAAAAGGTAGTACAGGGGTAAATATTGTAAGTACATTAGTATTGACTTTAACAGCAGATAAAACAATTTACTTCAGAACTTCCGGAACAGTATCAAAAACTGATAAGAGCAATAACACTACTTATGATAACAGCAAACCCAATTCTGCAGTAACATCTATACCGGTAGTTGACCCGCAATCTATCACGGCAACAGTTATTGGAACCGACCCCGTTGTTGTCAATGCTGTAACTGGCGCAAAAATTGAAAACGCATATAATATGGCAATAGAATTAACCGGTGATACTTTCAAAAGTACTGTAGTAAAAGAAAATGCTAATGTAGCGGCATGGATTACAAATCTTCCAAAAGGTTTGACAGTTACAGTTACAGATGTATCGACAAACGATGACGCAACCGCTACAATAGTTTCTATCGCAATCGCCGGCACTCCGGCTGCTGCGGTTGAATCTACTCCAATGACAATAACAATTCCAGGGTCCGCTCTTACAGCCGGCAGTCCTATTACAGTGGACAATAGTGTAGGTTCTGCTTTTGCTATAGCTGCACCGGCACCTTCTGCAAAACTTACATCCGACGTTAGTGTCACTGGCACAGTAGATACAGCAATTACGTCAACAGATTTAGTGATAACAATATCTAATGATAAAATAAAAACTGCTATAGCTAAAGGAAGCGCCGATGTAGCGGCGTGGATCACTGGTTTGCCCGATGGTCTGTCAGCAGCAGCTAAAGCTAATGTTGCGGCAAATGCCACCTCAGTTACGATTACAATAACTGGCACACCTACAACGGCTTCTGGAGATTCAATTACACCGATTACAATAACAATTCCCGGAACAGCTCTTGTAGGCAGCAATCCTATTACAGTAACTGGTAATGTTGAATTTACCATAAATGAAGCAAAATAAGTTTTTATATTATTATAACTCCCCACCCGCAAGGCTTACAAAAAGCCTTGCGGGACTTTTTTGCCGTCACATTTTCTGTAGAAAAGATTTTTCCGAAAAATAAAAAAATTTATAAAATAATACATGAAACAGTTGAAATAATTGATTTTATTTGGTAAAATTATATATAGTATATCTATTTATAGGATTTATTGAAAAATGATTGTGCATTGGGGGCATTTTATGAAACTTTATATATGTGAAGATGTGAAAAACGCCAAGTGGCGTAAAAATATTCCGGATGAGCAAAAAATCTCGCGGGCGTTTATAAAAAAATGCATATGCGATTTCATATGTGAAAAAGAGGACAATATTGATATTACGTTTGCGAAAAATGATTACGGCAAACCGTATATTGACAGCTTGTATAAAATAAGAGAAAACGACAGGATTAAAATTGACTTTTCACTGTTTTTTTCGCTGTCTCACAGTGAAAATATGATTATCTGCGCGGTCGCTTGTTTTAACGTCGGCGCGGACTGCCAGATGAAAAATGTCAAAAATGAAGCGCAGTGCAGAAAAATCGCGAAGAGATTTTATTCGTCAACAGAAAATATGTTTTTGGAGTCTATTGATTTATATAATTCAGACGGCTCGGATGATTTGTATGATGCCGACGATTCCGATGATTTTGCCAATTCGGAGGCTTATATAAACAATTTTTTCAAAATCTGGACGAAAAAAGAGGCTTATATAAAATATACCGGCAAAGGTCTCACGGAGGGAATGACGACTTTTTCCGTCACAAACGAAGTCAGGCAGAAAAATTATCTCGGCGACGTTTACTTTAAAAGAATTCTTCCGACAAAACTGAGAAAGCTCAAAAGAAAAGATTTATATATATATTTATGTTATAATAAAGAAAACAAAAATATATTGAGTATAAAATATTTCGGATAGGGAGGATAAACAGATGTTTGATTCATCAAATTTATTTGATGTGGTATGCGTGGGTAATATAGTCGCAGACGTCATTGTCAGAACGGTGGATAGTTTGCCGCCGAAAGGTACGCTTATCTACAAAGACAGCATAGATTTATACAGCGGCGGATGCGCGATGTCGAGTTCGGTCGATTTGGCGATACTCGGCGCAAAAAGCGCGATTATAGCAAAAATCGGGGGAGATTCATTCGGCGAATTTCTGAAGAATGTTCTTGTTAAAAACAGCGTCGATATAACCGGGCTTAAAATCTCGGAATATCCGACATCTGCGTCGGTTGCGCTTATCGATTCAAATTCTGAGAGGACATTTTTACACTGCCCAGGCTCGAATGCGTATTTTACGGATAACGACATCGACTGGGATATTGTCGGAAACAGCAAAATAGTGTTTACTGCGGGTATGCTGATAATGCCGGGATTTGATGGTAAACCGTGCGCGGACGTTTTAAAAAAAAGCCGCGAGATGGGCAAAATCACCGCGCTTGATACGGCGTGGGATTCAACAAACCGGTGGATGAAAAAACTTGAGCCATGTATGCAGTATATAGATTTCTTTATGCCGAGCGTTGAGGAAGCGGAAAAATTATCCGGCGAAACGGAACATAAGAAAATTGCGGACATATTTTTTGACATGGGAGTAAAACATGTCGTGATAAAACTCGGCAAAAACGGCTGTTATCTCAGGGAGACGAAAGCGGGGGAGGGGAGATACTTCCCGACATATGGCAACGTCAAACCTGCGGACACAACGGGAGCGGGGGACAGTTTCTGCGCGGGATTTTTGTTCGGGCTTTCGCGGGGATATTCTCTTGACGAATGCTGTAGGATTGGCAACGCCGTCGGAAGTCACTGCGTCATGAAAACGGGCGCGACCGCCGGAATTGTGCCGTTCGGGCAGATTCAAGAGTTTATGCGGGAAAACAAGAGGTATTTGCATGAGTGATGTAATTTACAAAGATACAAAAGATTTTAACGCTCAAGAATTACAGGATTTATTTTTATCCGTAAAGCGGATTGTTCTGATTGCATATGATAAAGCAATCGGATTTTATGAAAAATGCGGATTCAAAACCGGTACAGATGATACTCCGATGTTTCTTACTTCGCTGTGGACATAATATAATTTTTATGAAAATAATTGCGCACCAAAGCCCTCTTTTGTAAAGAGGGTGGCACGCGAGATGTCAGCAGGAATTGGAACACAACATCATACCGCGTGACGGGTGTTTTCGACTCCCTGTGCGCACATCAAATTCGACAAAACACCTGCCGACTGCGGTCGGCACCCTCTTTACAAAAGAGGGCAAAGAAAAAAATTTATTTACATGGCTAAAAATATAATAGAAAAATGAGGGGTGAATTAATGTGATTTCAAAAGAGAAAAAACAGGAAGTGATTGAAAAGTCGCTCGGATATTTTAAAAAAGCAAATATTATAATAACGGACGAAGAAAAAAATAATATAGAAATTGCGGACTTCGGATTGAACGAAATAGAAATCACCGGACTTGAAATTCTGGTTTACGTGAACACGGACAGGGTATGCGCAAAAGAAATGGTGTTGCTGCCGAATCAGACATGCCCGGAACACAGGCACCCGTCAATCGACGGAGAACCGGGTAAAGAAGAAACTTTCAGATGCAGATACGGCAAAGTATATCTTTACGTCGAGGGTGAAGAAACAAAAAACTGCAAGACAAATCCTCCGGAATCTCCGGCGGAAAGCTATACTGTTTTTCATGAAATAGAGCTTAATCCGGGAGAGCAGTACACTATGTATCCAAATACAAAACACTGGTTTAAAAGCGGCAGAGACGGCGCGGTAATCAGCGAATTTTCCACAAAAAGCCGCGACGAGTCCGATATTTTCACAGATATGAGAATAATAAGAGTAGAAAAATAATATTTATATTGAAAATTTATAAAGGAGTATTAAATCATGAAACACCTGTTTAAATTAGTATCGCTTATTCTCGTTATAACTATGATTTTATCGGCTTTTTTATTTTCGTGCAGCGCAAATAATTCGAACAGCCAAAACAACACAAATAATCAGGATAATTCGGCAAACGCCAGCGTGCAGGATAATTCCGCTGAAACCACGACGGAGGAGATTAAAGACGATGTCCCCGCCACGGACTATGGCGGATATAATTTCAGAGTGGTTGACAGAGACGGATATTTAGGCATGTACTGGATAACCGTGGATATGTACGCTGAAGCGGAAAACGGCGAGCCTATTAATGACGCGGTATACACAAGAAACAGAATTGTCGAGGATAAGTTTAATATTAACATATCGGAGATAAGAAAGTCGGATACTGACATTCTGCCGTTCATACAGAAAAGTATTCAGGCGGGAACCGACGATTTCGACTTCTTTGTTCCCACTATGCAACAGGCGGGCACTATGATTCAAAAAGGGCAGCTTGCCAATTTATACGATATGCCGTATTTTGAATTTGACAAGCCCTGGTGGGATAAAGTGTCAAACGATTCTATGACTGTCGCAAAAAAGCTGTACGGAGCGGCGGGCAGCATAACTACTACGACTAACGACGCGACATGGGCTGTTCTGTTCAATAAAGATTTACTTCAGAGTTACAGTCTCCCCGACCCGTATCAAATAGTCAAAGACGGCAAATGGACTCTCGATGTTTTATACGCGAACAGCAAAGCCGTAACAAAAGATTTGAACGGCGACGGAGTTTTGGACGCGACGGACCAATGGGGCACAATAGAACAGCACGAATGCGCGTACTCTTTATTTGCGGCGTCAGGGCAGAAAATCATCGAAAAAGACGCAGACGATTTGCCTATTCTTGCCCTTAACAACGACAGGACAACCGCCGTTCTTACTAAAGTTATAAATTTCATGTCCGACGACACCGCGCAGATAAAAGCGGACGACGCTAAAAATACGGCAAAATATACTAATGTATGGGATGAAATAACCACAAAAGTATTTGCCGACAGCAGGTCTTTATATGAGATTACCAATTTCGACATGGTTAAAAGTCTGCGCAGTATGGAAGCGAACTTCGGCATATTGCCCCTACCTAAATACGACGAGACGCAGCCGCAGTATTACAGCACTTTGCAGTATAATAACGGGACGGTTATGTGCGTTCCCGTAACCGCGACGAATCTGGAGCGTACAGGCGCGGTTTTGGAATCGTGGGCGGCTGAATCTATAGATACTCTTACAAAAGCGTATTACGATATAACATTAAAAGGCAAATATACGAGGGACGACGAATCGTCGGATATGCTCGACCTGATATTTTCGACCCGCGTCATAGACCAGGGAATGTTCTTCAACTGGGCGGGAATGTACGACTTTTTCACCGGATTTTCAACAAGAAAAACAATGGATTTCGCATCGCAGTATGAAAAAGCGGAGCCGAAGTGGACTGCGGCGATTGATAAAACGATACAGGCAATTCAGTCAAGCAATTAATTTTATATAATAAAATCAAAAAAATTTACTAACCGAATATGCTTTTCTTCGTCTATTTATATGAGGGCAGAAAAAGTTTATTACGGTTGGAGGCGTGAGATTTTGGAAAAAGAACAGTCTGACAAGTTAATAGCGGACGCGGCGAAAACGTTGTTTTCATATTGCCGCACCCGTACCAACTCAAAAGAAGACGCCGAAGGTTTGTCGCAGGATATTCTACTGAAACTATTGAAAAATCGGGAAACCTTGCGCGACGACAAGGCGTTTTACGGTTTTATGTGGACTGTTGCCGGCAATGTTTACAAAGACTGGTGCAAAAAGCGCAAAAAACGAGTCGAGTGCGAGCTTGACGAAAACATTTCTGACGAAAGTGTTCCGTTGGCTGAACTTCTTGAAAAAGAATCGGATTTACGGCTGTTATACCGCGAACTTGGGTTACTGACAGAGCAGTACAGAAAAGTCGTAATCCAATACTATTTCAACAACTGCAAAGTTCCAGATATTTCAAAATCTATGGACATATCCGAAAGCATGGTAAAGTTTCTGCTCTTTAAATCAAGAAAAATATTGAAAGAGGGCATGAACATGGAAAAAACAAACGGGAATTTAAGTTTTAACCCGGGGAAAATGAGTTTATCATTATTGATAGATATTATTCCCGATGATTTACAGCAAAAGGAAATTCGTCGTTCAATACAGAATTTAGTCAACGGAAATATGATAGCGCAAAATATTTTATTTGCCTGTTATAATGACCGCTGCACCGCCGAGGAAATCAGTCTGCAAATCGGGGTCGCGATTCCATATCTTGAAAAAGATTTGACAGGTCTGTGTGAGAAAAATCTATTGATCCAAAAAGGCGGAAAATATGAGACGAATATTGTAATTTTCACCAAAGAATTCTTACAGGAATCGGGCGAAAAGACGCTGCCGATTCAACGCGAAGTTGCGGAGATCCTCGGCAAGCGAATCAATGAACGTCTTGACGATATAAAAGCAATCGGATTTTACAGGGGCGTTGATAATGATAGCTTGTTGAAATGGCTTGTAACGCATATAATATTAAGCGAATCAGGCGAAAGGTACTATAAAAGCCTGAATTATGTAATACCTGTAAAACACGCGGGAATTAAAGCGTTAGCAACGGGCATAGAACGTTATACGAACGAATCCGGTTTTTTCACAAATATGATACTGAATAACGCGAACGGCGATTATATGAAGTTTGGTGATTTTTCCATAAACGGCGAACCGGATTGTTTTTATTTCAACTTACATCCCAACCGCGTCAACATCGCGCTTGACATTGCGAAAGAGAAAAACGAGAGATTCAGCGAAAACGACAAGAGTGAAATTGCAGAGTTTATAAAACGCGGATATGCAGGAAAATCAGGCGACAAGTTGAGTTTAAAACTTCCGGTGTTTACGGCGGAGCAATTTGAAAAAATAAAAATCCTGTTTGAAGATGTAATAATTATTGTTATAGAAAAAATGCGCGAGACCGTTAATATTGCCACGGATATTTTGGTGCAGCACACGCCGGCTTCGTTGAAAAAAGAAGCCGAAAATAGCGGCTGGATAAAAGCGCGTGATTTTTCTGTTGTGACTATCAAAATAATGGTAGACAACGACACGCTGCGACGGGTTGCGGATAACGAGCATCCTACCGCATTTGTTGTGCTGGCGTAAACGCGCCAAAAGCCTCCCTCCGCGAGGGAGGTGGCAAACGCCGCAACGAAGTTGCGAATTGCGTTTGACGGAGGGAGTTCGAATCAGAACAATGTAAAAAATCCAACTCCCTCCGTCACGCGGTCGAACGCAAACTTACATACCCGAACAGTATCTCGCGTGCCACCTCCCTCACGGAGGGAGGCTATGGCGAGATTGCCGTATATTTTCCGCATCAATCCTGTTCGGGGATTTTCGCGTTTTCATTTCCGTCCGTTTTTATCACGCTCTTTTTCCAGTGACCCAACATCAGATACACGGAGCATGAAATCAAAGCGCAGAATGACGCCGCGGGAGCCGCTATCCCTATTCCCGTGAGACCGAGATGTAACACTTCGCCGAATAATAATGCTATAGGGATTCTGAATATGATAGAAGTCGAAATTCCGTTCACCATAATGAACATCGTTTTTCCCGCGCCTGTAAAAAGCCCGTTCATGCAGAAAGTAATCGGGGCGACTAAATAATCGAAGCAAAAAGATTTTATGTATTTCACGCCCTGCGCGATAACATCCGTGTCTGTTGTAAAAATATACATGACGGATTTGGGGAATATAAACGCCAGCATGAAAAACAGTATACATATAGGATATACGATTTTAAACCCGGTAATCATTGTCTGCCTTGCCCTGTCGGGGAATCCCGCGCCGATATTCTGCGCGGACATGGACGATATGGCGGCAGACATCGCAATTCCGGGGAGTATCGCAAACCCGTTGAATTTGCCCACGATTCCCATAGCCGCCGAAGCCGCCGTACCATAGCCGTTGACTAAAGCCATCATGACTAAGAACGAAATACCCACAATCGTATTCTGCAGAGAACTCGGTATTCCGATAGAGAGAATCATTTTTACTTTCTGAAAATCGATTTTAAAACTGCTCGGTTTAAAGTCAAACATAAAATCGTTTTTTACAAGATATATAATGGATATGATAAGCGAAAACGCCTGCGCGGTAACCGTCGAAAGCGCCGCTCCCGCCGCGCCTAATTTGAATATTCCGACAGTTATCAGATCAAGAATTACGTTGAGTCCGCACGCAATGGACACAAAGTAAAGAGGACGTTTTGAATCCCCCATACCTCTCAAAATCGCGCTTACCGCGTTATATCCGAATATAAAGATTGTGCCCGTCATACATATGTTGTAAAATCTTTTCGCTTCGCTGAAAGCGTCCTGAGGCACTTGTATAAGCCGCAGAATCGGGTCGCAGACAAGAATCATAACGATGGTCAGAACAACAGCCATAATAACAAGCATACTGAACATTGTTCCTGTTGTCTTTTTTATGTCTTCATACCGTTTTGCCCCATAATATTGCCCGATTAAAACGGTTCCGCTCATTGTGAGACCGACTATAAAATTTATAACGATTACAGTGACCTGTCCGCCGTTTGAAACGCCAGAAACCGAAGCCGGTCCGGAGAACCAGCTTACTATAATCATATCGGAAACGCTGTACATTGCCTGAATAAAGTTGGATAAAAGAAACGGCAGGCTGAATTTTATAAGGTTTTTGACGACGCTTCCGCCGGTTAAATCGTTTGCAAAGTTGTTTTTTGTGTTCATCAATTTTTTAGCCTTTCGGTTGGATTGGGATTTGCAGAAAACAATACTATATTATACCCGCATTTTAAATCAGGCGAATTACGCTATTGTAAAACTTTCTGATTGTATCAAGCCAAAAAAATGTTTTTAAATTTATTATTTTATGTATATATTATATAATCGAGGTGAGGCTCAATAGACAATACTGATAATCAGACAAAAAAAGCAAATCAGATAATCGGCATCGGCGGAATGACATGCGCCGCCTGCGCGCAGAGGGTTGAAAAGGCTATAAATAAATTAGACGGAGTGGAAAGCGCGTCGGTGAATTTGGCGACGGAAAAAGCCGCAGTTGTATACGATCCGCAGAAAATCAGGTTGTCATCTATTCGCGAAACGGTGGAGAAAGCCGGCTATAAAGTTATTGACAACAGCCGTTCCAATTTTGATGAGGACAGAATAAGAAAGCAAAAAGAAATCAGAACCTATTGGACGAAATTTATAATTTCGGCGGTTTTCGCCGTACCTCTGTTATATACCGCAATGGCTCCGATGATTAAATTTGTACAGCTGCCGTTTCCAGCACCTATTTCTCCTATGCAATATCCTCTGACTTACGCCCTGACTGAAATTATTCTTGTTATTCCGGTTATCGCCGCAGGTTATAAATTTTATGCAACAGGGTTTAAAGCCCTGATTATGCTAAGCCCGAATATGGATTCGCTCGTTGCAATGGGAACAAGCGCGGCGGTTATTTACAGCGGCTATAATGTGTTTCAAATCGCTTGGGGCAATCATATGGCTGTGGAATCGCTGTATTTCGAAACTGCGGGTATGATTATAACTTTAATTTTACTCGGCAAATCGCTTGAAGCCGTGTCAAAAGGCAGAACAGGCGAAGCGATAAAAAAACTCATGGGACTTACTCCTAAAACCGCCGTAATTATACAGGATAATACAGAAAAAGAAATCCCTGTTGGCGAAGTTGAAATCGGCGATATTATCGTCGTCAAACCCGGCGCAAAACTTCCTGTTGACGGAACGGTTACGGATGGGCAAACGGCAATAGACGAATCCATGCTTACAGGAGAGAGTATGCCTGTCGATAAAAAAGCTGGTGATTTTGTCTGCGCCGCCTCGCTCAACACAACTGGGACAATCCGGTTCAGAGCCGAGAAAATTGGGAGCGATACGGCTCTTGCGCAGATTGTCAGGTTGGTCGAGGACTCACAGAGTGCAAAAGCTCCGATTGCAAAATTAGCCGATACTATTTCCGGCTATTTTGTGCCGATAGTCAGCGTTATTGCGCTCTTATCCGGTATAGCGTGGGTTATAGGCACAGGCGGCGATTTAAAATTTGCGCTGACGGTATTTGTCTCTGTTCTTGTTATCGCTTGCCCG
>WQYZ01000106.1 GCA_009780985.1 Oscillospiraceae bacterium
CTATAATCAAACCGCGGCACTCGCGTACAATTTCATTATTGAAATCAGAATCGATTTGCGAGTATTTCAACAGCGTAAATCCGCCGTCGTCTTTTATAGCTATATTATATGGGGGTTCCGCCAAAATATCCCGCCAGTTCGAATTGTTCTTTATATACTCTATTACTCTTAATATATTTATTCACCTCGCAATAACTTTGATTTCGCTAAAATTTCATCAAGATGGTCGATTATAAATTTCTGCGCTTCCCTGTTATATAAATTCGCCGTATATGCCTTGCCGTATTGCGATACCCTTTCCTCCTGCGATATTCCTATTAATGCGGATTTGTCAGTCAGCGTTTTACGTTTGCTTTTGCCGCCTGCGCTTTCGATTTCCTTTAAAAGTCCTTTCTCTGTAAACCAGTCGTTCACTTTTACGGCTGACAGTTTTTTGAAAACTGTCAAATCTACCGCATTGCTTATATTATCGCATACTACAGTTATGGAAATTGGAATTTCGGATATAATAATCCGCGATTTCTCTTGTTCCGTAATTTCAAACGGAAGTTTTTCATTTTCCGGCTTTTTGGCGACTTCGCCGCCGTTTTCAATAACTTTTTGCAATACATATGAGACATACGAGAAACATTTTGCCAAACGTTCATTATTCAGAACAGTATCTTGCGGCATATCTATGCCGGTTATCGGCTCTTTTCCATTGGCAAGTTGTTCTACATACATTTGAGCTCTTTTTAATTTATCAAGTTCTGTCATATTTTTTCATCCCTTTCGTATTATTTACATATTTTTGAATTCTACTAATATAACGTTATCTCCCGCTCTTTTTTTTACGTCTTCCGTAAACCCCGATTTTGAAAATAATATATAATACTTATCCTCATAATTGAACATTGCCGCTTTTTCTATCAGATTATTTAGTATTTGACTATCCACTTTTTTATTCGTCCATTTGCACTCTGCAAATAAGACCTTGTCAGTTTTTGAATACGCCAGCAAATCTATTTCCTGATCTTCTTTTTTTACGGGATTAGCCCCCCACCATCGCCCGCAGTCTTTGAAACGGAACGGCAATCGTCCCGATATATTTTCCTGCCATAAATATTGTTTGCATATATCTTCAAAGGTTTCACCCATAAAATCTGAAATCTGCTCCTCTATTTCGTCATAAATGACTGCGCCCTGCCGCATATTTATTTCGGATATGTTATCATATACAAATTTATACCAAAACCTAAACATGCCGTCATTGAGCCGGTATATAGTGTTTCGGGAGTTTGATTTAGATAATATGGGCAGTTCTTTTTTTACAATATTTAATGAAAGCAGCGAATTCAGGTATATACTGCAAGCTGAAGTAGTAATATGTGATTTAGTCGCAATCTCGTTTAGTTTGCTGCTTCCTGTTGCAATAGCTGTGATAATAGAATTATAAACCGCAGGTTCCCGCAGTTCTTGTTTTAATAAATTATTAGGTTCTTCAAACAACAAACTATCAGGCGAAAAAAAATTTTTGATTATATTGGTTTTTAAATCTATTTTATCGTCAATCTGCAGTAAATATTTCGGTATGCCCCCGGTTATGCCATATATCACAGCTTGTTCCTGTTTGTTAAAATTTTTATGAAATAATGTTGAAGTTTTGAAATCAAACGGCAAAATTTTATATTGGCAGGTTCTCCTGCCGTATAACGGACTCTTATTCCCCATGACTTGCTTTTCCATAAATGACATGGACGAGCCGCAAAGAACAAGCATAAAATTTATATGCTGAAATTTATGGTCAATATATTGCTGTAAAATAGATGAAACGGATTTTTCACTTTCGGCGAAATACAGGTATTCATCAATAACAAATATTAGTTTTTCGTCTTTTGCATTTATATATATAATCAAGGCAATCAGTAAAACTTTTAAAAACGGGGACACTCATACTTATATTACCCTGAATACCGTTAAAAATCGCTTTGCTTAATATATCCAAATTTTTTTGTTCAGTTCTTTCTACCGCAGTAAAATAAATATGCTTTTTATTTCTTACAAATTCAGTTATAAGTTCTGTTTTACCGACTCTTCTTCTGCCCCAGATAATAGCGCATTCATATTTTCCGCTATTATACCGTTCGTTCAAACTTGCCAGTTCTTCGGTTCTGTCTATAAACATTTCAAACACTTCTTTTCAATACAATATAATCGTGATTAACTTAATCACGATTATATTGTAAATCAATTTAAATAATTTGTCAATCTTTTTTTGATTAGCCGGTTGACTTTTTCTTTCATTTTATAAAATATAACGGATAGGGCTTTTCCTATCCGTTAAATACTTTTTTATTCTTCTTCCTTTAAAAGAAAATCATTATTCAATACCTTAAAAGAAATCCGATTGTTAAAATTCCCTATATTCTTTTTTGACCTGACAACAATCCCTTCTTTGCGGTTTCCGCTTGGATAGTTTCCGCACGCTTTTTCCAGAAGTTGCTTTAAGTCATAATCGAAGTTGTCGCCTTTTTCTTCAAGAGGCACTCTCTTTAATCCCAAATAGTCAGTTATTTCAATTATTTTATCTAACGGGAGATATTTCAGCGTGGCTAAATCCACTATATCGAATACATAAAGCTCGGGTTCTTTCAATTTTAATCGATTCTTCTGTATGCCTCCGCCGCAGAATTCGCCTTGTATCGCTATATTACGCCCCAGAGTTCTCATATTCTCATGTATGTTATACTTATGCGCGTATTTCCACATTGCACTGTTCTCGTCGTCAACATATTCATAATTCCGCCCGCATACGCCGCAGTTGCCGTCTTTATAATATATAGTGCAACTTGTGCCGTCCATTTTCGTGGTGATATAATACGCATTACCTTTCAGCAATTCCAGATATCTTTCTTCAGACTGAATCCGAGTTTCATCTGTCGTGGGTATGCCATACGGTTTATCGCCCTTGCGCGTATCCGAACCAGCTCCCACCACTTCAGGCATTTCCCATTTGCGTACACTCAACAATTCTGTTACGTCGTCGCCTATTGATACATTTATTATTTCAGGAAACGCTGTTAATGGCAAAAACAAACCCTGCGATATTTCACCCCTGAAACGCATTGTCTTTATTCTGAACCCTTCGCCCATAAAGTCGTTCTTTCTGTAACTCTTGTCTCTCAGGAATTCATACCGTTCGACAATCGGCAGAAAGCTGTCGATTTCAAAATAAACGCCCAAATCTCCGGGTTTGAACTCGCCTTTTTTGATTACGCATTGCCAGCCCATCACATGAGCCAATTCAATAAAATCAGAACTTTCGATAGCTGTCACTTCTTTAACCTGCTGTATTGTCGCAAGCTGCCTCATTTCAATTCCTCCCATTATAATTGATTCCAATATTCCTTATATTTCAGCGCAGTTTCATCATCTTTTGTCAAAGCTATCCATGCGCACGCCTGCAACGTCCGCACATCATATTTACTGTAAATCTCAAGCCGTCTGATTAATAACTCCTTACTTTGAAGTTTTAATCCTAACGGGTGCATAAAAGGCTCGCCCATTATATCTCCTTGAACCCTGATATAAAATTCGCCGCTGTAATAAAGATACGGGTCGGGGTCGCCGTCATACTCCAATTCTAAAAGCTTACACGCCTCAACGACATCTTCATCAGATTTTACCGCTATATCAAATACATCGGTGCTGATTCCGTAACCGTATAAATTCACGGCGGTTAATCCGGTAATCCTATAGTCCAAATCCCATAGTCTTTTTGATATTTCCTGCAATACTTCAACCGGCGTATTAAAAGAGTTCCAGTTAATCAATGTTATCACCGCCATGCTCATTTAACGGTTTACCTGTTACAGGATCTAAATTTAATCTTTCTGATATAAAATTTATATCATCTTTATCTTTATCGCGAGGTTCATAATGCGTATTTCCATATTCGTCAGTTACAGGATTAACTCTATTCTTCATTCTGATAATTTCGCCATATGTTACTGCATTAATAGTTATTCCGTTATCTTCTATCTGTTGCGATAATAAATTATTATAATCGAATATTGATAAATCGAAAAGCAAATCAATATGATATTTTTTCCAATCTCCTTTTACAGGATAGAGTTTATAACCGTTATTCAACCCGTCATAAATCTGGTTTTTTAAATTATCATAATTATCAAAACCGATGGAATCTAACGCTTTGCAAAATTTTTCCAGCGAATCATCAGTTGCTTTCAGCATTATATCTAAATCTAAAGTTTCTCTTTTATTATTTAATATGCAAACTACCGCACCGCCAAATAATTTATAAGGAACTTCATACTTATTAAAACTTTTCAATAGTTCATTTCTAAACTCAATAAAATCTTCTGCCACTAAAAAATCCACTCCCTTCCTAAGTCATGTTTAATAAACTTTATAGGGACGCTGTCATATAAATTAATTTCAGGTTTGTTTTTTTCCCTAACCCTCAATTTAAAGTCAGGATAATAAACCCGGTTTAAATATTTTGCTGAATAACTGTCTTTATACATTTTCAGCGCGTCTGCGCTGACTGGATTTAACTCATGCCAGCTCAATTCATTCCGGTCAAACATAACATCACCTCGCATTATAAAATCTAAAATGTAAATTTATATTAACATAAATATATGATAATGTCAAGCAAATCGCGTTTATTTATAAAAATTTACGGATAGGTTATTCCTATCCGTTTTATGTATTTTCTTATTGAGAATAACCGAATATTAATTCCCCGAAGTCCAGCATAGCCGCACAAAATAAATCAAATGAATTTATATTTGTCAATGTCGTCAGCGGTGTATCGCCCTCGCGGATTCTCATAGTGCGGCGTATTTCCTTAGGTATCACCACTCTGCCAAGATCGTCTATCCTTCTCACTATTCCTGTTGCTTTCATTATTTTTCTCCTTTATCTTTCATTTTCTTTTTTATTTATTTTGTTATATCTACTCTTTTATTTCTATTTTAAACATATAAATCCCTATACAGTGCTATATTATTTACATTTTTGTATTTTTTTATTCTTTTTTATTTAAAATATAACCCATATTATTCGTTATTATTTATATATCCTTAAATTCTATTAATATAACTTTATGCTGGTTTGTTTCATAATATCTTCTTTAATATCCTGACTTTGTGAATAATATATAGATAAAAACAAAGTTGGTTCTTATATAAGCGGCAGTCCTGATTAAATCGACACTGTCGCTTATATTGTGTTTTTATAAATCTAATAGATTTAGGTTATTCTTTATTTCCGCCTGCATCTACCAGACTACCGACCCACCGATTTGATATTTATAGGGCTGTCCGCTGACCATAGGAGCGGTATTTTCTTTCATATGGTTTCTTTTAAACAACGGATAAACGCTGCCTTTGGGAGTTATCCCGACAATGGTATCGCCTTTCCATTCCACCGAATATTCTGCCCCGTTTACTGACTCAACCGCAGTATGACATCTTAACGGATATTGTATTTTAATATGGTCGTCTTTATGCAAACCAGACACTTTTACATATAGCTGATTCGCATACTCCGCATGTACAGGCATATTATTAACGCTTATTCGGACGTCTTTTTTATTTACCCAGGATGGAATACGCACCGCTGCTTTTTCCGCATCATGAACAATAATATCTACCCGTCCTTCATATGGTTGATAGCTAATGATTTCAACCCAAGACGAGTTCCTGCTGAACGCCATATTCACATAAACCGTGCCGCCTTTTTTCTCGACCGCGCCATTCCATACGAGGTAGCACCCGCGAATACCCGACCCTAAACAGCATCCCTCAACCATATTCAATCCGTTATCCAAACAGTTGGGCAGAGACCATGAAGCCCAACTGCCATGCAATGCTTTCGCCGCGTTTTTAGCGGCTTCATTCTGCTGCGAATTACCTTGCTTCCACAAAATATCCGTATTTTTAAATTGATTTTCGAGCAGCTGATTTCTTGCGTAGCGTTCCAGTGTTTCATAATATGCCGGGTCTGCATATCTCGCCATAAGCATAATAAAATGCAATGCGTCAGTGATAGAACATGTCTCGCATGACCCGGACGGTTCTCCCAAGCCGTCCGGCACCCACCCCCAGCTGCTCGAATACTTCATCGTCCAGCCAAAAGCGCCTTTCATCATATTAATCAGTCTTGTATCTTTTTTGTAGAAAGCCCATCTGATTATTCCAGCCGCCGCCGTCAATATTCCACCTGAATGTGTGTGACCGAAATAATGCCCGTCTTTGTCAAAAGTTCCGCTGTAATCGGTTATGAATTTCACCAATTTGCCTATAAATTCATTGATTTCTTCAGAATAAACGGCTTCTATGTATCTTGTCAGAGCAAGTATTATACCTCCTAACGGGTAAGTCGGGAATATCGAGAAATCGCCGAAAACCGGATCTTTCAATGACGACCAACCTTCCGCGGACTTGAAGTAATATGCGTAGTCTTTTTCATATTTCATATTACCTCTGACGGTCATAATTAAACTGTCAAGCCGCTTTTTATGCTTTTCGTCCGGCTCTTTAAGATATTCGTCCACTAATGTTATCAGCACTCTTGTAACCATAAACGGATGTTGATATGGATCGCACTGATGAAGCAGATTATTCAAAGCCAGTTCTTCATCCTGATAGCCGGTATTTCCAGTGACCTGCCTGCCGAGAATGAATGCGTCGGTATACCGAGCGCACATATCGCCGTTGTCCCAAATATCGTGTGCCAAATAAAGTTCAGGTAATACGTGTAAAGCAAAGTACGGTAAATAACCCTTTTCACGGTCTAATCGGGCGACAATCGCGTCAAGCCCTCTGTTTACCGCTTCCTGCAAAAAATATGTTTCCGGTCTTTGTACGATATCCATGATTATAATGCTCCTTTGCTTTTATTTGTATTATCATATAACGGGATAATCCCTTTCGGCGAAATGTCCACAACATAATTTCCCCGCCATGTAACTGTGAGCGGCTCGCCGCACAACATTTCCGTCGTTACTTCGTTTTTCATCTCATACGTGATTTCAGCAGTATTTTTATTGAATATTATACTTTTTATATCAATGCGTTCGGGTATTCTTATTTTAAGTTCGTAATCTGTTTTTGTTTTTAATAAAACAGTCAGCGTGAACAGTCCGTCATTCTCCGTAATTTTGACAGTCCCCGTATCGTTTTCAACGTCAAACCACAAATTCAGAAACGCCGTGCCGTCTTTCTGCGTTAGCGCGTAATTCCATAAAGTCCAGATCCCGCGCCCGCCTGCGGCGGCACAACACCCCATATTGTCATATCTTCCGTTATTCAGCAGATCGTTTGCCATTGTCCTGCCCAGAAAAGCTCCGCTGTACCGTTCCGCCACATTTTTATATGAACAGCTTGCCGTATCGTCTTTTTTCCGCGATATGTCTTTAAAATAATTAATATCTGATATATCATTAAGCTGACTCTTGAACAACTGATTTGCGAATCTTTCGGCGTCGTTATAATAATCGTAACCATTTTCGGAGAGCAGGATTGCGATATTTATCATATCGGCGGTACAGCATATCTCCGTATGCCGAGCAACGTCCGGATATTCTCCGGGAACGTTGTGCAATGGTTTCTTACCCAGCCCTTCGGGGAAAAAACCGTAACTCGTCCCCTGCGACTTAGCGAATCTGTACGCTTTTTCACACCACGCAGCCATATCTTTGTCGTCGGTTTTCACTGCGTAACATAATATGCCGAGAACTGTTGACATTCTGGAATGAAAATGTCCGTCTTCTCCCGCGAAATGCCCTGTGACGAAAAAACTGCCGTCTTCTTCAAACGCCCCCGAATATTTGATGATGAAATTTACTAACTTACCGCAAAGAACCAGTATTTTATCGTCTTTTAATATTTCGTAGCACATCATCAGCGGAAATATATGCACACCCCCGCCGTAATGGCACGGGTCGGCTTTATTTGACACTATATCGTAATGTCTGTGTTCGATAACCATATGGGGGTCATAATATGCGACGGGAATATAAAAATAATCGTCGATATCAATTCCTATTGATACAAGCCCGCGTATCATGGTTTTTATGACTTCCAGTACTTCGCCGTTTTTTACGCTGTTGTAATACGTGATTAATCCTAGCAATGCGCTTCTTATATCGAACGTATTGACGCCGCCGCTTACGAAGTCATACCCGTCGGGACGATAGCATAAACCATTTTTTCCGAGCGAAATCATCCATTTCAAAGCTCTGTAATATTTGTCTTCTGTTTCACAAGGTGTATTTTCACCCATGGCTTTTCTGCACAGAACAAGAGCGTCAAGATACCTGCCTGTTGCGTCGCCGAAATCCCACTGGTCGTGGTGCGCAACCGCTCCGCCAGAGCCAAAAAAGGCATAAAAATACGGTATATTGTGCAAATTTTCGTCATTAAATCTTAAATAATTGTTCGCGGCTGATTCTGCAGCATTTTTTATATTATACAATTTCATATTACTTATTTACCTCTGCTTAAAAATTATATCACAAATATTGAAATAAGTCAAAAAAATTTTATAAAAACAGTAATATTATTTTTGTTTATGAAATAATATTTTGATATTATGTATATTATCTAATAACCGTAGTGTCAAGAGTTAAAAGGAGCTTGCAAACAATGAAAAACATAAATTTATCTGTTGACGGCGGCGGAACAAGTTTAAGGATTATTGCGTTTGACGACGGCTTGAATCTTACAGCTCAAAGTAAATCAGGTTCTGTAAATCCGAATTTTGAGAGCGGCAAAAAAATCGGCGAAAATATATCGGAGGCAGTAAACCTACTGCTAAAAAATTTAAACAGGGATTTCAAAATAAAGAACATATACGAAACAATAGTCGGTTCGGTTAATTTTTTCAACGAAACTTTGACGCGGGAATCCGGCGGACTTACAAAAGACGCAATATTTCACGTCATAAGCGAAGGACACAGCCATCTTTATGCCGCGTCATTGAGGAATAAAGGCGGCGTAGCTCTTGCGGGGACAGGTTCTGGAGCTATATACTGCAATAAGGGCGGGATGATTCATATAGGCGGTTACGGCATACCGGTGGGAGACGAGGGCAGCGGGGCGTGGATAGGCATACAGGGAATGTCCGCAGCTGTAAAATATATATCCGGTTGGGGCGAAAAGACATTACTGACTGAGAAGCTGTATAAATATTTAAATATTAAAACGCCGGATTTAATCACAAATAAGTTATACGGCAAAGATGTAAACCAGCGTATTCTGTTTGCGGGATTTTGTCCCTATGTCGCCGAATGCGAAAGAACGGGGGATAAACTTGCGAAAGATATAATATATTCGGCAGGCAGGGATATGGGACTTCAGATGATAAGCGTATTGAAAAGAGCCGAAAGCAAAAAAATGATAAATGACGGGACAAAAAATCCTGTAATATACGCGAGCGGCGGAGCATGGAAAGGTACGCCATATATGCTTGAAGCGATGACGGAAACAATATGCGGTGTTTATCGCGGCGCAATCTGCGCGCACGGGCTTTTTGACCCTGTGATGGGAGGAGTGATCAAGTTTATTTTTGATAAAACCGAGGAATATACGATTTCAGCACAATATGAAGAACATTTAAAAATAGAATTCAAGGATTATTTATTTAAGTTTGATGATTTTTAACCATTAATCATGAAAGGCAAGGTGATAATTTTATGAAGTATATTATGCAATACTACGAAAAAATAAGCGTCATATTAAAACGTTTATTTGAGGAACAATGCGAAAATATGCGGAAAACGGCGGAGAAAATTGTCGATACGGTCACAAGCGGCGACGATAACATGATATACATATTCGGCTGTACTCACGCGGGAATAATCGCGCAGGAAGCGTTTTACAGAACAGGAGGGCTTGCGGTGATAAATCCTATTTTTCCTCCCGGGCTGATGTGCGATATTACGCCCTCGACTTTGACGAGCAAGCTTGAGCGCATAGACGGCTACGGGGCTGTAATAGCGGACGAGTATAATATCAAAAAAGACGATTTGCTTATCATTCATTCGGTGTCGGGACGGAACGCCGTGCCTGTGGATATGGCGATACGCGCGCGGGAACTCGGCGCGTATGTCATAGCGATAACGTCGCTTGAATATTCAAAAGCGTCGCAATCACGGTCAAAGAGCGGCAAAAATTTGTATGAAGTCGCGGATTTGATGATAGACAACTGCGGCGAAATCGGCGACGCGTCTGTTGAAATCGACGGATTCGAGCAGAAAACGTCGCCGACCTCGACTGTTACGGGAGCGGCGATAATAAACGCGGTTACTGCGGAAGCGGCGGGCATATTTATGGAGCGCGGCATAGTCCCTCCAGTATTCATCAGTGCAAATATTGACGGCGGCGACGAAAAGAATGCGTTGCTTATGCAAAAGTACAGAAGCAGGATAAAGTATTTGTAAACGCAGGTTATTTATATTATCAGGCAGTTTTATTTTTTTCTTTACGTTTGCAAAATTCAACCTGCGTTTGAATTCATATCAAATAACAAGCCATTGTATAAATAAAAATTCTCTGTTATAATAATACCGAACAAGTTCAGTTTCACAAAAACGTTTTTGAATAATTTATAACAGGAGAATTTATATGAATATCGGAGAAACAATAAAAAAATTGCGCAAGCAAAAAGATATGACGCAGGAACAGCTCGCAGAGTATCTTAATATATCGCCGCAAGCGATTTCAAGATGGGAAATCAACTCTACACTGCCGGATATAACGCTTGTACCCATGCTCGCGAATATATTTGACGTATCATCGGACACGCTTCTCGGCATTGACATTGACGCGAAAGAAAAGCGTATTGACGCGATTGTAAAAGAAGCGCAAAATTACAGCTGGAAAATACAGGACGATGAAGCCGAAAAATTGCTTCGCAACGCGCTGAAAGAATATCCAAACAGCTACAAATTAATGAATTGGCTTGCATATGTTCTTTCTTTAAATGTGGGCAACTACGACGTAAATTGGAATGAAGAAGTGAAAAAAAGATTTGAAAAAGAGAAAAAAATATCTGAAGAAGAGGTAAAAATAATTTGGGAAGAAATTATTACTCTCGGCGAAAAAATTCTTGCGGAATGTACGGACGATAATTTAAGATACTGGTCGATAACGCACTTGTGCAAGACATACGCTTCTATGGGCGAAACCGCAAAAGCCATGTCTTTTGCGAAAAAAATGCCGGATACAACGCAAAGGAATCTGATTACCGAAACGCTCAAAGGTACGAAAAAATATAACCATATGCAAACAGAGATTGCACATAGCGCATTTAATGGCGTATTGAATTCTATTGGACTTTTAATGGTCAACCCCTATGTTTCCCTTGACGACGGAACCGCGCCGTACAATCCTGATGAGTGCATAGAGTTGAATCACAAGATTATTGATATAGTAAATATTCTTATAGAAGATGGCAATTTTGGCGATTTTAATTTAGACCTTGCGAACGCTCACGTTAGCCTTACTTTCCTTTATGCTAAGAAAAGTGACGCCGCTTCTACTTTGAATCATTTTAGACTTGCCGCTAAATACGCCGTCATTCATGATTCGCTTAATGTACTACCCCCTGTAAGCAAGGAATATACCAGCCTGCTGTTTAGGGGAGTTAACTTCCCATTTAATTCGGTCCATTCACAAATTACCATGACAGAGCTGTTGCTTGAAAGAAGCCGCGAACTTGATTCGATTTTACCCGCTGCGGAGCTTGAGGAAATAAGGAATGAATTACGCAAACACACAGCAATAAATTAGATAATAAACATTATATTCAGTAATAAAATAAAATATACATACAAACAAAATCGGAAAGGTAAGGTGAAAAAATTATGTTAAAAGAACGGTTTTACGATGCGTCGGCGGGACTTTTTGAGAAAATCCGCAATTCGCAGAAAACAAATATCGAAGCCGCGGGGCAAATGATGGCGGACAGCGTCGCAAACGGCGGCTGTATACATATGTTCGATACGGGGCATATAATCGACTCAGAACTCTTAAACCGCGCGGGAGGGCTTGTTTTACTGCGCCGTTTCAGGTATAATAACGGAGTGGAATCGTCCGGATGGAAACGCCCTATGAAAGACAAAAATACGTCTATGGAAGGACTTGCGGAATATGCGTTGAGAAACGCGAACGTATTGCCGGGCGACGTCATGGTAATCGGCTCGGTATCGGGCAAAACACTCAACGTCATAGACTTGGCTGTGGAATGTAAAAAATTGGAGGTTAAAGTCGTCGGCATAACGTCTATAGAATATTCAAAAACTCTCGAAACGGGACATTCGTGCGGTAAAAGGCTTTTCGAGTTAGCCGACGTGACTATTGACAACTGCGCGCCTTTCGGGGACGCAATGCTCGATATCGACGGAATTGAAGCCCCGTTCATACCGGCTTCGGGGCTTGCGGCGGCATATATATGCTGGGCTGTATGCGCGGAGCTTGTGGAAAAACTGATGGAGAAGAATATCACGCCCAGTATATTAAAGAGCGTGAATTATCCGCCGAATGTGGAATACAATAATAAACTTTACAAAAGATATGACGAGGAAGGAATATAATAGTAATTGGCGTTGGAAAAAAAGCGGCGATTTCCCTGTAAGAATCGCCGCTTTTAATTTTTAATTTTTGAGAAAAACCAATCCGTCTGATAATTTCATAGCGCCGGACATAAGACTTTTTATTTGATGTTTAGACAATTTGTATTTGCGGAATTCGTGCTTGACAACAAACCGGTAAATGCTGATTTTAAGCCAAAAGTATAATAGAATAAACGGCGTGCAAATAATCAGGAGTAATATTTTTATTATTACTTTTACCCAGCGAAAGATAGATTTTAACATATCTTATGTCTCCTTAACTGATTGTTTTTTATTTCGTATTTACATTTTCACGTTTGACATTACCGATTTCATTGAAATCATATATTCTTTTGCCATGGCGAGAGCGTCTTCTGCGGGTATGCCGGAATCGACTAATTCTTTATACATTGCGCCGACTGACTGCCCCATTTTTTTACCCGCTTCGGGAGAATAGAGAGTATCTATCAAACCTGTGATTAATTTGGGGATTTTTGTTGAAACTGTGTCTAAAATTTCACTTACTTCTTGTATATCTTCTGACATTATAAATGACCCCTTTCAAATTTTTATTATATTTCTTTAGTTATTGTGTCAATGCGCGAAAAAGTATAATTTACGGCTCTTTTTATAGGACTGTTTATCAAAGTGTATATAAGTTTTGAATATAATTCCAATGCGGGAGCGTTTGCCGCTATTATTATATCGTCTGCGATTAATTCCATGATTGACTGCTCTTTTTTCGGAAAATCTATTTTATCGTATGCGCGTATTTTAATATCGGGCGGAATCTGACTGAAAGTTATTTTTATTTTGCTGTGCAGCTTTATATTTTCCGTCATTTCTTTTCTGCATACCCCGCATTCCGCGAGATGCGTCACTAATCTGCCCGTTTCGTCTTTCGTTGTAATATGATTGAGATACGGTATCATCAGTTCTTGAATTTCCCCGCAAACGTCATTCATCGACGTTCCCCTCCTTTAACATAGAATAAAGCGTTTTTTTGATATAATATACTCTGCTTTTTATTGTTCCTGTTTTAATTCCCGTCATATCTTGTATTTCTTCATAAGTCAATCCGGCGTTAAAGACTAAATAAATCAATTCCCTATTTTCTTCAGGCATTTTTGACAGGGCAGCGTATAAATCCAATTTGTCGTCTATATCCGTAAAAACATCATTTCCCGCAATTTCCGCAATATTGTCTGACATTTCGGTATTTGAGTTTCTTTCTGCCCGCCGCTCACGGTAAAAGTCTGCAATTTTCCGTTTTGCGATAGAAAACGTCCATGTTTTAAATGAACTCTGCGCGGAATATGCGGCAAGATTTTGCCAAACGGCAAGCATAATATCCTGCAGAATATCTTCAACATCCGCATTTCGCGCCACCTTGATTTTTATATAGTTATATAACATCGGCATATAAGGTTCGGTAAGTTCTTTAAACGCATATTCGTCGCCGGATAAAGTTCTCTGTATTAAATCGTTTTCTTTTTCAGTATCAAAACATTATATATCACATCCTTTAAAACGCTTTTCATTTATTTAGTCGTAATTTTTACAGAAAAGGTTCAACCGTTAAAAAATTTATTTTCATTGATTTGTTCATATATTTTTTGTATTATTGTTGATAAGAATATTTTATTTTCGTGCCGATAAAACAATACTGTCGAAATAATGGAATTTAAAGATTAATTCAACATAAAAAACATGATAAGGAGCGTGCAAAATGGAAAAAGAAATGAGGGTAGCCGTATTAATTGACTCAGAGAATATTTCGAGTAAATATATAGAAGTAATACTGAGCGAAGCAAATGTTCTCGGCAATGTGATTTATAAGCGGATATACGGGAACTGGACAATGCAGAATATGAGTTCATGGAAAGACGTAATATTGGACAATTCTATTCAGCCTATTCAGCAATACAGTAATACGACCGGCAAAAATTCCACAGATTCATCTCTTATAATTGATACCATGGATCTTTTATACAGCGGAAGGCTTAACGCTTTTTGTATTGTGTCTTCTGACAGCGATTTTACGAGGCTGGCTGCGCGTCTGAGGGAATCCGAGATGTATGTGTTGGGTATGGGAGAGCAGAAAACGCCGCGTTCTTTTATATCTGCTTGTAATAAATTTTTGTATCTTGATATCTTATATTCCACAAGCCAGAAAATTACAGAAGAAGAAGTGCAAAAAAATTCTATAATCGAAAAAGTCAGCGCCGAAAAAAAACAGTCAAAAGTACAAATAAAACAATCAAAAGAAGATACAGCCGCCGAGGAAAAGACAGGATCGAATATCCAGCGAATAAAACTGTCTTTACAGCAGCTGACAGAAGAAAACGCAGATGACGACGGGTGGATTAATTCTTCGAAATTGGGGAATTTAATAAATAAACAATTTCCTGATTTTGATGTGCGTAATTTTGGGCATAGAAGATTTTTTCAATTTATAGAATCATTAGATTTATTTGAGTCAAAACGGGATGGAACAGACCTGTTCTTCAAATTGAAATATTGAAAATAACATAAAGGCGGCGTTACTGAACTTTGTTCAGTAACGCCGCACCGACGTTTTCTCTCTCGTCTCGCGCGAAATTGCCCGCTCTTTCCTGAACCTCCTGCACTTCGTTCGCGGAATCAGCTTGGGCAGATAGTCGCTCTCTCCGTTGAAATACGCGCACATAATTTCCCAGGGTATCTGAATTATACAGTACTCGTCGTCATTCTCCGC
>WQYZ01000107.1 GCA_009780985.1 Oscillospiraceae bacterium
TGCGCGAATACTTTTCCCGTTCTTGCGATACCTGTCTGAACCTCGTCGAAAATCAACAAAATATCTTTTTCTTCGCATATATCATACGCTTGTTTTATATAATCCTGATTTATAAAATTAACGCCGCCCTCGCCCTGTATCGGTTCGACTAAAAATGCGCATACATCGGAATTATTCTCGACTTCTTTTTTAAACTCGTCGATATTGTTTCTCTCGACAAACCTGAATCCTTCAGGGAACGGGAAAAAATAATTGTGGAAAACATCCTGACCCGTAGCCGCAAGAGTTGTCAGAGTTCTGCCGTGAAAAGAATCTTTCAGGGTTATTATAACTCCCCTGCCCTTTCCGTACTTGTCAAAACTGTATTTTCTCGCAAGTTTTATAGCTCCCTCGTTTGCCTCTGCGCCTGAATTTGCGAAAAAAACTTTTTTCATCTTTGCGAGCTTGACTAATTTTTCAGCCAATTCTGCGTCCATATCCGAATAATAATAATTCGACACATGCTGAATTCTGTGAAGCTGTTTGTTTACCGCAGAAATCCAGTTTTCATTAGCTGCGCCGAGAGAATTTACGCCGATTCCGCTTGTGAAATCTATATATTTTTTACCGTCCGCGTCTTTTAATGTCGCGCCTTTTCCCTCAACCAATACAACGGGGTATCTTGCATATGTCCCCATTATATATTCGTCGTGAAAATTTATTAACTCCTGATTTTTTTCTGTGATATTAATATCTGCCATATGTAGTATTTATCCCCTGCTTTCTGTAATATTAAAATAACCTCAGTTTAATATTTAAAAATCGATTTTGTATTATTATACATTATATTGCATAAATATGCAATAGGTTTAAACAAAATTCTGTTATAAATTTATCTTATGTTAAACATAAGATAAATTTATAATTCAATCAAATTCTTACTGCTTTTTGTTAAATTCGAACAGCCGCCTTTTTTTACGACGACTAAATCCTCTATTCTTACTCCGAATTCGTTTTCAATATATATTCCCGGTTCGACGGTTATAACGATATTCTCCGCCAATATAAATTTATTCTTTTCTTTTTTCTCCTGAGCTTCTTTGTATTTTTCGGGATTTTCGATTTTTGCTTTTTCTTCATGTTCAAGACGCCTTTGTTTTTCTTCTTCGGGTTCAGACCTTGGGAAACTTGGTTCTTCATGTATTTCAAGTCCGACTGAATGTCCTAAACCATGACCGAAATTCTCGCCGTATCCCGCGCCTCTGATTATATCCCTCGCAGCTGTATCGACTACTAACCCCTCAACCCCCGTTTTTATTTCGTCCAACGCCGCAAGCTGCGCGGATTTGACAATATTGTACACCGCGAGCATTTTGTCGTCAGGTTTGCCGATACAGACTGTCCTCGTCATATCCGCGCAATAGCCGTTATATGTCGCACCAAAATCCATTGTCAAAAACCCTTTCGACAGTTTTATATTTCCGGGTTCCCCGTGCGGGTACGACGATTTTTTGCCAGATACCGCAATAGTGTCAAACGCTATGCCGTCCGCGCCGTTTTTGCGCATAAAATATTCTAATTCTGCGGCAATATCAACTTCTGTGACTGTATTTAAATTCTGCGATATTACTTTCAGAATATGCTCAAACGCTTTATCTGTGATAATCTGCGCTTTTGTAATATTTTCTATTTCGTCGGCGTCTTTTATACGCCGCATTTTTTCTATTGCCATGCCGCTTTCACTAAGAGTATATCCCTCAAATAGTGTGTCAAAATGCTTTTTGCTTCTCAATAAAATATAATTTTCTTCGTACATTATATTTTTTATGTTTTCTTTTCTCAACAAATCGCTGTAATACTTTTTCGCTTCTTCTTTTGGGAATAGTTCGACCGTGTATATATCCCCGCAACTGTTTTTCGCAAACTCTATGTATCTTGAATCCGTGAAGAAATATTTGTTTTCCGGCGTGATTATAACATACCCGCTTGACGTTTCAATACCTGTCATGTAGCGTCTGTTGCACTCCGACGTGACAATAAACGCGGTCGGTTCTTCTTTTTGCTTCAGCACCCGCTGAATATTCTCTATACGATTTGTTATCATTTTTCTATACCATTTACCTTTCTTATTTGATTATTTAGTCAAACTGAACCGTCCAATTATTATCGTAATATGCGTTAAAGCACATATTTATTTGTTCAGTCGTATTTCTTGCTTCAGACAGCATCGGCAAATTGTCAACGGCGAAAAAACCGCTATCGGACGTTTCCGAATTTTCCTTAAAACTTCCCGATATTATTTTGCATAATACAAAAATTCTACATATCCCATAAGCGTATTTCGGTTTGTTATGTTTATTTCTGTCCTGTACGGCAATCAGTTTAATGGTTTCGACTTCAAGACCGGCTTCTTCCCTGACTTCTTTTATTGTGTTTGATTTCACAGATTCGTTTACATCAACCCAGCCGCCCGGCAAAGACCATGTATCTGTCGTTTTTTCTTTTACCAACAAAATTTTATCGTCTTGAAACATTGCCGCCCTCGTATCCATTTTTGGAGTTTGATACCCCATTTCGTTACAGAATAAATCTTTCACGGTTTCTATGGATAACCCTGACTTCACGCTCATCATTTCGGCTGTAATTTCTCTTATCCGTTCAAACCGCTCTAAATCGTAAACATCTTTTGAATAATACAATCCCGCTTGTGCTATTGCCTGCAGTTCAATTACCCAATCCAACCATATTTTATCCATTTTATTTTCTCCATCAACACCTATATCTCATTTCGCATCAAATCTTCGTATGTTTCGCGTTTTACCGCGATTCTACCCTCTCCGTCTTTGACGAAAACCATCGCGGGTCTCGGCAACCGGTTATAATTCGACGCCATTGAATAATTATACGCGCCCGTGATAAGCACAGCCAGTATATCGCCCCTTTTCAAATCGGGGAGTTTCACGTTTTCCTGAATAAAATCTCCTTCCTCACAGCAACGCCCCGCAATCGTTGCCGTGATTTCGCATGGGTCGTTCATGCGGTTTGCCGCGACGACTGTATACGGCGCACCGTATAATGCGTATCTCGGATTATCCGCCATGCTGCCGTCAACAGAAATATAGTTTTTATATCCCGTAATTTTTTTATTACTCCCGACTGTGTATAAAGTTGCGCCTGCATTTGCGACGATAGAACGTCCCGGCTCAAAGATTATTTTCGGGACTTTCATCTTCAAATCATCGCACTTTTTATTTATATACTCAGCGATAGTTTTTATACCGAAATCAATATTTATTTCTTCCTGCTCCGGCAAATATTTTATGCCGAACCCGCCGCCGAAATTGACGGTTGATATTTCATAACCGTATTTATTTTTTATATCCAACGCAAATGTAATCATAATATCGGCGTCCAAAAACGGCTGTATTTCAAGAATTTGCGAGCCGATATGACAGTGTATACCGATAAATTCGAGATTTTTTTGTTTTAGAATATACCCCACTGCTTCAATCGCCTGACCTGTGCCGATTGCTATGCCGAATTTTGAATCAATTTTCGCCGTCGTGATTTTTGCGTGAGTATGCGCGTCAATACCCGGCGCGACGCGCAGTAAAACTTTCTGCGTTCTGCCGTACTTTTCGCATAATCTGTTTAAAGCGTCGATTTCTTCAAGATTATCTACGACAAATACGCCGATATTATTCTTTAATCCCGTTTCTATGTCGTAATCTGTCTTGTTGTTGCCATGAAAATACGTTTTCTCTAATGGGAATCCCGCCGCTTTTACCGTTTCCATTTCGCCAACTGATACAATATCCGTCCATAATCCCTCGTCGGCGATTATTCTGTATATGCCTTTAAACGACAACGCTTTGCTCGCAAATGCGACTTCCCCGCCATTTTCGCCGAAATACTTTTTTACGGCGTTTTTATATGCGCGGCAGTTTTTTCTCACCTGATTTTCGTCCACAACATATAAAGGCGTGTCATATTGTTCCGCAAGTCCGACTGCGTCGCACCCTCCTATTGTGAGATGTCCTTTTGAATTGACTTGAAAATTATCGTACAGTATCATTCTTTACAACCTCTTTATTTCATATAATTTTTGCAATGCAGTTATTTGCTGATTTTTATATTCAGTCGATTCCGCGAACATATATCTTTGCACATATCTATATCCGAATTCTATAAGTATCATTTCCCATATATAATTATCGTCAATCGCCGAAATATCCATATATTCCGAAATGCCCTTGTAATACGCCGGAATAAACCTGTGATAATATTCGTCCAAATATTTCATATCTGTTATATCGTCTGCAATTAAACCCGCCATATCTTCGCCCATATAACCCCAGCCGATGCAGTCCCAGTCGATTAAAACAATCTTTCCGTCAACATAAAATATATTATCTATCCAAAAATCACGGTGACATAATACAACCGGCAGTTTTGTTATATTTGTAAATATATTTTCAATGTTGTTATCCATATCAATAAGCATTTGCGTTAAATGTTCAGGTATTTCACAATTTTCTGAACGGATATACTGATATTCCGATGTTTCCGGATTCCATTGCAAATATCTTCTTTTTATCAACCCTACATCTGAAAAACATCCAATATTTTTTAATATTCCCGGCGTTTTGTATAACCTGCCTTGAAAACGTCCGAGTTCTTCCGCTATATATTCAAGCATTTCGATTGTAAGCGCATTACCTGATATGCCGTCGATATATTCCATCCATATCTGTATTGCGTCGCTCTCTATCTCGAAATGATAATATTCAGCCCACCGTAGTGTATTATTAAATACCTTGTCAAAATCCGACATAAAAAGATCGTATTCTCTGCAAAGACTTTCGCCGGGAATTTCGCCTTTTGGTTGCATTTTCACAACGACTTTATAAGTTAGTCTTTCACCGCCGGAAGTTTTGGCAATCCCTGAGATAAGTCTCACATCGCCGCTTTCTACTTTGTATAATTGTTTGACCCGATAATCTGCGTTAATTATATTTTTGCCGAACTTTTTATTCAAAACTAACAACAATGTATCATAATTTATTTTTAAAATAATTTACCTCCGTGATTTAACAAATCCTCAAACTTATTCGGCAACATCCAAGAAAAACTTTCAGCGGCTTTTTCCCAGATATTATGCGGATATGCAGGTATATCTGCGTTGTCCGTTCCATCTGCCGAAATCATACTTTTTGCGTGTCTGAAAAAACGCCCGATTAAAGCGTTGGATTCGCCGGTGCATATCATTTCCATAATAAGGCGGGATAAAAACGGATTTACTTCATAACAGCCGGAATCGATAAAATCCCGCCATATCGGTTCTGCCGAATATGTAAGCGAACGATGTGTTATTTGTATAATACCGTCGTTTATTTCAAGCAGCGCATAACGGGCTTCCGGCAGATTTATTATGCCTCTTGGAGTGCCAACCGAGCCGGGATTCAAGAGGATTTTACTTTTTCCGCGTTCATAAAAATCTTTGTGAGTATGCCCAAATAAATGCAGTCCGCCTTCGGGACATTCCGCATCTTCCTCTTTATGGGTCATTACGATTTGCACGCCTTCTCTTTCAATACGAAGCACACAGGGCAAAATGCCAAAATCTCTGTCGCCTTTTTGTTCTGCTATCCAGCGTAAAAATCTGTCGTCGGTCTGGTCAAAATTCGATTCCTCAAAGTTGCCCGATAAACATGTCACGCCATGTTCATCTAATAAATCAAGTACTTCACCCAAACGCGGAAAAAGACCCACCTGGTCGCCTAACGAATATATTTCGTCTGCTTTTTGTTTAACAATATCTTCTATCACTAATTTAAGAGCAGGCAGATTGCCATGAATATCAGACATAACTGCCAATTTCATATATAATCACATTCTTTCATTTAACTTTTCCCGCAATATAACTTCTAATGTCGTTTACACCCTCGCCGGACAGCGACGAAAACGGAATAATTACACATCCGGGATTTTTGCTTGTGAGCTTGTTCAGGCTTTCCCCTCTCTGCGTTTTATTGAGCTTGTCCGATTTTGTCGCGACTATAATATACGGGATTTGACTGCCATTCATATATTCAATCATAGATATATCGTCGTCTGTCGCGCCGACTTTTAAATCGACAAGCTGGATTATTAATTTTATATTACTTTTCGCGCATTCTTTAAAATATCCCTCGACTAAATCCGACCATTTTTTTATATCCGAATCCGACCTTTTTGCATAACCGTAACCGGGCAAATCTACGATATAAAAACTTTTGTCCGTTTCAAAAAAGTTTATCGTTATTGTTTTGCCCGGTGACGACGAAGTGCGCGCGAGTTTATTCTGATTGACAAGCTTGTTTATAAGCGTGGATTTACCTACATTGGAGCGTCCGGAAAAAACAATGTGCGTCTTATCTTTCGGGACTTGACTTATAAATCCCGCGCTTATTGTCAATTTCGAATTATTAAAATTTATTTTTTTACTGTTTTTTTCGTTACTCATTTTTTATTACAAATCTCTTCCATACTGTCTTTGCCTGATTTTCTGTGCAATAAAACGCATACAATAGTAGATATTGCAAACAAACAGCAATCTTTTACCACTTTATGAATATCGTCTTTTGAGAAACATTTCCTTGTCCTTGTACATATCGGGATTATATCGCGCACAACGTGGACAAATGTAATAAACGACAGCATGAACGCTATAAATTTCAATATTTTCATAAATCAATATACCTCACCTTTTTATTTTTGTTTTTTGTATCAAAAAATCTTTTAAGGGTGACCAATTCACCAGTCACCCCTGAAAAATTTTTATTATATAAAATATTATCTCTTTGAGAACTGCGGAGCCCTTCTTGCGGCTTTGAGTCCGTATTTCTTTCTTTCTTTCATACGCGGGTCGCGGGTTAAGAATCCCGCTCTTTTAAGAGGGCTTCTGAAATCTCCGTCAGACTGCAGCAACGCTCTTGCAACGCCGTGTCTTATCGCGCCTGCCTGACCGGATACGCCGCCGCCTACGACTGTGCAGAACACGTCGAATTTGCCTGTCGTATTTGTAACTCCGAAAGGTTGGTTTACAATAAGTTTCAGCGTTCCAAGACCGAAATAATCGTCTATATCTCTCTTATTTATTTTAACCGCGCCGCTTCCGGGAAGCAAGCGCACGCGGGCTATTGATTTCTTTCTTCTGCCTGTACCGTAAAAATAAGGTTTTACCGGTGTTACCATTATTATAATCCTCCTAAAAATTATAAAAGTATTTTTTAATTATTTTATTCTGAAAGCGGAATCGGTTTTTGAGCCGTCTGTTTATGCTCCGGACCTCTGTAAACTTTAAGGCGGTTTATGCTCAGATCCCCTATAGAGTTGTGAGGCAGCATACCTTTGACTGCAAGCCGCATCGCTTTTTCCGGATGCAGTTTCATTATATCTTTATAGCTTTCGGTTTTAAGTCCGCCGACATAGCCCGTATGATATTGGTAAACTTTCTGAATTAATTTATTGCCGGTCAAAATCGCTTTCTCGGCATTGATTATAATAACAAACTCGCCGCAGTCTACGTGCGGGGTAAATTCCGGGCGGTGTTTGCCTCTTAATATTGTGGCTGCTTTGACGGCGGTTTTTCCCAAGGGTACTCCGGCGGCATCAATCACATACCATTTTCGTTCTAATGTTTCTTTTTTTGCCATGAATGTGGTTGTTGAAATAGACATCTAATTCTCCTCCAAATTTATAAATTACAATATAACTTTGATACTGATTTTTAACTTATTATATTATATAAAATTTTTACTGTCTTGTCAAGATGATTTTCGAAAAAATATAAAAATTTTTACATTAGCTCTCTTTATCTGTGTTTATCTTTAACTATGATTATATTTGCTGAATTTGTATTTACGTTTTTATTAATAAAATCTAAATTTATTTTATAAATACTTTACAAATCCGGTTTTATGTTATATAATAAATATAGTAATTTTGTACAAAATCGATTTCATGTTAAATAAGGAGCGTGTATTTTATGAAAAAATTTAAAATTGTCATTGCCGTACTGCTATGCTTAACTATGGTATTTCCGGTTATTGCGTGTTCAAAAAATAACGGCGGGCAAACAAATAACAATACTACAAACGCTGCAGGCAATTCAAGCGGTGTTACTTCAACGACGGCGGATCCCAATCAACCCGATTTACCCCAAACCGATATGGGCGGAAAAACATTCACTGCCTTTACAGCAGGCTGGGGAGGCGACACCGCAGACAGCCAGATACTGATAAACGATCTTGTGGTTGAATCAGAAACCGGAGACCCGATTAACGACGCCGCTTATGAAAGACAAGCTAAAATAGAACAGCAGTATAACTGCAAGCTTGCTCAGTTTAATGTAGCCGACCCCAACGATGCTGTCACAAAACTCCAGACTGCCATACTTGCGGGCGACGCAACATATGATTTTGCAATTACGACGTGCACAAACTTCGCCTCCCTGCTTACAGGAAGTTTTTTAACCGACTTTTCAAATCTGACGTATATAGATATGGATAAGCCGTATTGGGATAAAAATTTCTATGACTCCATGGCGATAATGGGCAAACATTTTGCCGCGAACGGCGACATATCAAAAAGAAGGCTGCAATGCGTATGGATTATGTGTTTCAACAAATCCATGATAGTAGCCAATAATCTTGAATCGCCGTATGATTTGGTTACAAACGGTCAGTGGACATTTGACAAAATGGACGAGATGGGACGCACAGTCGCCAAAGACTTAAACGGCGACGGAAAAATGACTTTAACCGACGATCTATGGGGGTTAAACTACACCGGAGACACAATCATGGGTATAATCAACAGCTGCGGGGCAAAAATAGCGGAGCTTGATTCTCAGGGTATCCCTCAGATAACCATTGGAACTCAAGTAAACTTAGATAAAATGCAGAAAATATACACAGAAATGAGAGACAGCACATTCAGCATAGACACTCTCTTCAAAGTCGGCGGCGGATTGACGGGACTCACCGACACCGATATTTTCGCAGACAGCCGCTGTTTATTTTTAGCTACCGCAACTCATCAAATACCGGCATTGCGCACAATGACAGTAGACTTCGGGATAATTCCGTATCCCAAATGGGATGCGGCTCAGAATAATTATATACCGTGTACGGCGGGCGACTTTTACCCCGTTCTAAGCATACCGAAAACCAACGCCGACCTTGATGATACAAGCATAATTCTGGAAGCTCTCTCTTACGAGGGTAAGCAGTCAATTACTCCCGCATATTATGACAGCCTTCTTAAAACAAAAACAGCCCGGGACGAAGATTCAGTGGCAATGATTGACGATATTTTCGGGAATTTATCCTACGATATAGGTAATATGTACAACTTCGGCGGTATCCTTGGCACGTTCGGGTATAATATGTCAACGAACAAATCTATGAATATTGTCTCGACCATTGATAAAAGCACCGGCGTATGGCAGAAAGCTATAGATGATATAATTACCCAGATTAACAAAGGCGACGGGTAAAATGTAATATTGTAATTTGAAATTTTCAAGGGCGGATATGCCGGGCGCGCCCGGCATATCCGCCCGTTTTTCATACTTTTCCTGTAAATGTCAGATATAATAAAATAATATTTAACGTGATAATCACCGAGGATATTATCCACCCCAATATATTTATTTTTTTAGTGTTTACAAAACCTCCCATAATATCTTTTTTATTGCATATTATAAGCATTGGAATGATTGCTAAAGGCAGTGCAAAACTCAAAAATACCTGGCTGAATATTAACGCGCTCATCGGATTAATCCCCAAACAGATAATCGCCATTGCAGGTATCATTGTTATGATTCTTCTTATATTCACCGGGATATTCAATCCCACAAAACCTTTCATAACGGTCGCTCCCGCCATTGTTCCGACTGCTGAAGACGATAATCCTGAAGCGAGGAGCGCAATGCCGAACGCTGTGCTGGACAGTTTCCCCAGAAGCGGCTGCAATGATATATGCGCCTGTTCGATTGTATCTACGATCATCCCGTTTTTATAAAAAACCGCCGCCGATACGATAACCATTGCCGCATTGACGATAAACGCAATATTCATGGCAATAGCTATATCTATTTTTTCCATTTTCAGATGTTTCTTCTTTTTCTCAAAGGTTTTATCCCCGTTTCTGTGCTGTACTAATTGGGAATGCAGATATATTACATGGGGCATAACTGTCGCTCCCAACATTCCTACGGCAATAAACACGGCTTTTCCATTTGGAAGCGAAGGAAGTAGCGTATGTAGGCTAATATTTATCCAATCCGGTTTTGCTAAAAACAACTCTACGCCGTATGATATGCAGATTATTGAGACAAGTATGATTATCAGTATTTCAACGATACGCTGACCATATTTTTGCATATAAACAATTCCGAATGTAATTAATCCGGTAAGCAGTCCCGCCCATATCATCGGTATTCCAAACAGCAGATAAAATCCGAGCGTCCCGCCCAGAAATTCTGCCAAATCGGTGGCTATTGCCGCCAATTCGGCAATTATAAGTAAAATCCAGTTTGTTCTTCTCTTAAATATTTTCCCGCACATTTCCGGTAAATTATGTCCCGTGGCTATTCCCAATTTAGCAGACATAATCTGCAGAAAAATTGCCATCAAATTGCTCCACAGTATGACCCAGACTAAGCTGTAATTAAAAGTTGACCCGCCGCTTATATTTGTCGCGAAATTGCCGGGGTCAATATATGCGACACTGATAATAAACGCGGGTCCGATAAATTTTAATAAGTATTTAAATTTTGACACCCTAACTTCCGCCTTTAATAATATAATTCCTATTATTTATATTATTAAAAATCTGGGATTATTGTGCTAAATAAAGTTTTGCCGATACTGGACAAAAATAGTTTTTTATGATATAATTTAGGAAATAACAGAAAGCTGGGAAAATTTATGGAACAAACGGAAAAAACTGATTATTTTGAGTGTAATGTAATAAATGAAGATTTTACATCGTTTAAAACAGGGTATTTTCCGTCGGATATATCAGCAATCGGGGAGTATCACTACTTTAAACCCGGATATACGGGCATATGGTACGAGCCTAATAAATGCACAGGCTGGCAGGGTCAGAACTGCTGGATGATTAAATCAATGGATAGACGGCGTTTTATCGAACAGCAGTTGGATAAAAGAAATATTCCGTGGGGAGACACTGTCCCTATGCTTGTTGCAGGCGACAAACAATGGCGCACAGTACGAGTTGAAACGGAAATCCGGACGCTTGCGGCTTCGGACAGGTGCGGCATTGTTTTCAGATATACGGACAGCAGACATTTTTATTGGTTCGCGCTCGAAAACGACACAGCCGCCACACTTTACAAAAAAGACGAAGAAACGCTGATTTTGCTTGCGTCGTGCGAATACTGCTATGATATTGATTCAAGAAGCATTCTCGTTGTAGAAGCAATCGTAGATTCTATAAGCTGTTATATAAACGATAAATTGATGTTGCAGTTGAACAACAATTCTTATGAATCAGGCTATGTGGGAATCGCTTCTCGGTGTCCAAGTCGATTTTACTATGTAAAAGCCGATATACCTAAGGAAGAACGGGATTTGCTGCTCAATATTAAAAAACAAAAAAATGCTGAACTGCAAGCAAAAAAAGTCTCATATCCAGCAATGAAATTATGGAAAACGATCAATTTAAAAAATTTCGGTTCGGCGAGAAATTACAGGTGCGCCGATCTGAACGGCGATGGCGTGAAAGAACTGATATTCATACAGAGCATGAAGATGTTAAACAGCGAGGATGAAATGATGATAAGCTGTATGACTGCTGTCGATTTGTCCGGTAATATTCTATGGCAGATAGGCGAACCTGCCCGAAACGCATATATGGCGACATGCGATTTGCCGGTGCAGGTTTACGATATTGACGGCGACGGCAAAAACGAAATTATATACGCTAAAGATTTCAGTCTGATTGTAGCGGACGCCGCAACGGGTAAAACAAAATTTATGGTTTGGACTCCGGAATCAATAAAACACGATAAATACAAAATATATCAGAATATAATTCTTGAAAGAATCGTTGTAGACAGTATAAGAATATGCAATTTTTCAGGAAAAGAACGCCCGTCTGATATATTAGTCAAAGACAGGTATAATAATATCTGGGTATATGAGTTTGATAACAATATGCCGATGCCCCGATTAAAATTATTATGGCACAGACATGTAAACTGCGGACATTTTCCGTATGCGTTTGACATAAACGGCGACGGCAGAGACGAGCTTATCGCGGGACATTCGTTAATCAGCGCAGACGGTGAATTAATCTGGGAGCTTCCCGGTATGGACTGTCATGTCGACGAAATAGTGATAGGCAAGTTTGACCCCGATAATCCTAAATATCAAATCGCTTTCGCTTCTGGAGAGGATGGGTTTATACTCGCAGACGAGGACGGCAATATAATCGCACGTGATATGCCCGGACATGCGCAGAGGGTGAGCGTCGCGAATTACCGCCCCGAACTTCCGGGACTTGAAATATGTGTGACTACTTTTTGGCGTAATACCGGGATTATCACATATTATGATTACAAAGGTAAAAGACTGTTCTCATTTGAACCGGGAGCAAACGGCAATATTATAAATCCCGTATCATGGAGTGCGGACGGCAGAATACTCGCGCTTTACTCCGCGAGTACGGAACACGGCGGATTATATGACGGCAAAGGCGATTGCGTCGTGATGTTCCCGAACGACGGACACTCCGAATTATGCTGCGACGCGGTCGATTTAATCGGCGACGAACGCGAGGAAATTCTGTGCTGGGACGAAAAAATGATGTATATATACACGCAGGAAGATAATCCGTCAAAACTGGCATTTAGTCACAGAAAAAGGTATGAGGAATATAACTACTCGAATTATCGCGGCGAGTTTATTTTTTGAGAAAGAGAGGAGAGTATAAATGAATGAACTATATGAAAAAATGGGTGTTTTTAATATTCAGCTTAATAAACATCAGGCATTAGAGGATTTGGATATTTTAAAATATATATTATTAACAGCATACAGCGAAATGGAAACCATAATTGACAAAGGTTTTAATATTGAGGAATGTTTTGGCAACTTAAGAAATATTATATCAAAATATGAATCAATAAATGCAAAAGATTTTTTTAACCAAATTGTTAATGCTTTAACCGATATAAAAGATTTTCATCTTGTTTTTTTAAATCCATATTTTAACTCGGTTCATACTTTTTGTCAACATTCCCAGATATATTTCAGCGATATTTATGTTACTAAAACGGAAACAGGCAAATATAATGTATATAATTCAAATATAGAAGAATTAGAAAATGGAACGGAATTAGAAGTTGATGGTGATTTTATATTTCCTGCATTGTCAAATAATGGTAATAAATTATATATACTTGGAAAAATGAGTGCTATCCCGATTAATTCAATAACTCTAACAATATTAAATAAGCCCATACAAATACCATTGCACGAATGTAAAGTGAAGGATTTATCAAATAATAAAAGTCTATATTCTATGTACAAAGTTAAAGATTTTGATGTTGTTAAGTGTACCGGATTAACCTATTTTACTAATGAAGGATATAAATTATTAATGGAATTTGCCAAATATGGCGAAGAATTAAGACACTCTAAAGGAATAATACTTGATTTACGGGGGAACGGAGGCGGCGATTCGCATATAGCAGTAGATTTTATAAAAAACCTTAATACAATATGCGATTATAACTTTGAATACAAGAAATTAAATAGTTTACCAAGCCGTTTGAGCGAACTAACCATGAATAGCTATGAAAATTCTGTTCTTCAGCTTAAACGTGAAGAATGTTATTCAAATATTCAATCACAATGGGAAACGATCGAAAACGGCGTTATTGAAAAAGGAACATATAATAATCCATTTATAATTTTAACAGATGCTGAAACTGCTTCGTCTGCTGAAATATTTATAAAGTTATGTAAAAATTATCTGAGTAACTGTATTATTACTGGCGAAAATACAAAGGGCTGCTTGAATACAGGCGATATACGTTATTTTTATTTGCCGAATTCTTTAACTTTTCTTAATATACCTACAGCGAAGTTCCCCAATATTTTTGAAGAAGGAATCGGCTTTATTCCCGATTATTGGATTGATAACTATGACCCGATTACTTGTATTGTTAATTGGTTGGAAGGGGGTAGTAGCAAGTGACAGATAAAGAATTAACTGCTGTTTGCGGCTTGTGGTGCAATGACTGTATCCCGTCAAATGAAAAGCTATATTCATTGACATCGGAATTAAATCAATTGCTTATTGATATCGGTTTTAAGAACTACGCCGATTTCAAATCAAACAGGGTTGTTGAATTTAAGGACTATGATATATTTATCAACGTTCTGAATGCTTTTAAAAAATTGCATTGTTACAATTATTGCCATAAAGGACCGTGTTCTGAAGCAGGATGCGATCCATCCTGTAAAATTCGCGTTTGTGCAGCAGAAAAAGGATTTGAGGGCTGCTGGGAATGTGATACATATCTTTCCTGCGAACATATAGAAAAAATGAACCGGTTTCACCCGGATATAAAACTTAACCTGACCATGATTAAAGAACACGGCGTAGATAATTGGAAAGAGTACAGGGGCAGACATTATAATTGGAATTAATTTTAAATGTATAAAAATATTACAGAAAGGGCTGTTAATTTATGCGAATAACCAGAGATAAAATATACCATCAGTTTGCGCCGGAAATTGCTCCGTGCGTTTCAATTTCGTCGGGCGACAGAATGACGGTGGAAACGCTTGATTCTGCAGGCGGCAGGTTTTTTGAAGGATTTGTTTACGACCGTCCGAATCCTGCGACAGGTCCGATATATGTGAACGGCGCAATGCCGGGCGATACGCTCGAAGTCGAGGTGCACGATATAAAAATACTCAGCAAAGGATTTTTAAGTGTCCCAAACAATGGATCGTACATGGAAGTAGAAGTTGAATCACGGTTGGACGGAAATCTGCGCGTATTGAAAAATGAGTTGTACAACAATAAAATATTCCCGGCAAAACCTATGATTGGCGTTATAGGCGTAGCCGCTCCCGTCGATTCAGGCGGCGAACATTTCAGCGTGGAAACGGGCAATTACGGCGGAAATATGGATAACAACGCCATAACTGCGGGAGTGAAAGTATATCTGCCGGTTTTTGTCGATGGAGCGTTATTGGGTATCGGAGACATTCACGCGGTTATGGGCGACGGCGAGGTATTCGGTCAGGGCGTTGAAA
>WQYZ01000108.1 GCA_009780985.1 Oscillospiraceae bacterium
CATTCTTTCAACAGATTCCAATTATCATACGTAACCGCGGGAACTGTACATGCGGCGTAAAGACCGCCGCGATACTGTTTCTTTATAAGCGGTTCAGTTATATTTATATCGTTCGGGACTGTTTTATGATACCACAAACCGGGTGAAGTTAATATCCGAGATAAAAAGCAATCTGCCCGATGTGTTAGACCCAGAGCTGATTGAAATTATGGCAGCCGTTATTTATAAACTGGAGCATACTACAGATGAATAATACGACGATATAAGTTTTTTCCCCGCGAGCGAGTTCGACGAATATGAAAATTAACAATATTTCTATTATGCTATTCTTTGGAGATTCTTAGACAACTCACATAATTTTTATTTACCTAACTGAACTGTTACAAAATCACTTTTATTCGAGTGAAATATCATGTAATCATGATATAGTGAAAATATTTTCTGCACGTTCGAAAAATTATATTGGGCGATATAAAACCGCTATATTACCCGGCTAAACCGATGATTGAATTTTTCCCTTATATTTCAAATAATAAGTTATTGACAGTGCAAGTAAATTTCTATTATAATAATATACAGAAAGAGCGCTCTTTACTTTATATAAAAAGGTGATTATTTTATTATGGAAATTACATTAAGCGAAAATTTAAAAGATTTAAGATATAAAAAAGGTAACACGCAGGAAGATTTAGCGGCGTATCTTGATATATCATTTCAAGCAATAAGCAAATGGGAAAGAAACGAAACATTCCCCGATATAACATTGCTCCCTAAAATAGCCGCATATTACAACACCAGCATTGATGACTTGCTCGGTGTAGGAAAGATACGCGAACAAGAAAAAATAGCAGATTATTACGAAAAAGGCGACGATTATCAGAAAAAAGGGGATTTAGACGGCAACCTTGCTGTATGGACTGAAGCGTTTAAAGAGTTCCCGAATAATTATGTCGCAATGTACTACTATATGATAGCACTTATTCTGAAAAATAACTCGCGCGAAAACCCCAATGAATATGCGGACGAAATAATAAAAATAGCAGAACGGTTATTGAAAGAATCTCCAGGCCATAGAAACGGCGTAATATCGAAGTTATGCGATATATATACACGTTTGGGAAATGAAGAAAAAGCGGTGGAATACGCCAAAAAAGCGACGTTAATAGAGAATACTGAAGCTCATTTGCTTTCTCAAATATATAAAGGTGCAAAATTGGTGGAAACTGTCCAACTTAATTTGTTGAGGGAATTTGTTTACTTAGCTGACGATGAAATATATTCAATGATGTGGAATGGTGACCTTAACAGAAACGGGCAGAAAAAAGCGTGTCAACGACGCCTTAAGCTCTATGAATGGCTTTTTGAGGACGGCGACTACGGTTACTATAATACGCGGGTGGCGAGAATCTACGCCGACCTTGCTATATTAGATGCGGTAGACGAGGATTTCAATGCGACGGACAAAAATATCGACGGCGTTATAGATAATCTCTCGATTATGGCGGATTACGAGATAAAATTTTTCACAGACAAGAGCAACTCCAAGCGAACATCATTCCTCGTTAACCGCACACAGCTTGAAGGAGGATTTCAAGGATATTCAAGTTCATCGGATAACGCATGTAAATGGGGTCTTAATTTTATGAAACGAAATTGGTTTGATTTGTGCAGAGAAGATAAACGATTCAAAGAAATCGAGAAAAGATTTGCAAAATATGCGAACTGAGCGAAAATAATTATAATACAAAAATATGTATGAAAAACATTTATAACAATATAAATATTAGAATTTACTACCACACAACTTAATAAAAAACAGCATAAAAGGCGGAGAAATCCGTCTTTTTTGCGTTTAAAGGAGGTAAGCAGAATTGCCAACGAAAGCACAGTTTTACGCCGCTCTCGCAGAGCGGCACGCTCAGCAGATTACAGAAAACCGCGAAAATTGGACTAATTTCCTCAAAACCGCCGGACGGCTGTACAAATATCCGTTCGAGGAACAGCTGATGATACACGCCCAACGGCCAACCGCACAGGCTGTCGCTCCGATTCATGTGTGGAATCACCCAATGAACCGATATGTACAGCGCGGCTCAAAAGGTATCGCCCTGCTCGATATGACCGACAGTAAACCGCGACTAAAATATGTCTTTGATTACGCAGACACAGGCGGAAATGTTTCATAAAGCGAATGGGTTCCATGAGTATTAAGATTATCCATAACAAGAACTATTTTCTTTGCGTCTGGATATTGCTCATCAAGAAGCCATTTGACTTGATTTGCCCAATCTGTTCGTTTCCTTTGGGGAAGCGCACGAGCGTGACGCCAACCGGCGAGAGTTTCGGTAAAAATGAATATGGAACAAGTGCCTATAATGAACAAATAGAAAATTCGACAAATTTTCAATTTGTCAGAATTTTCTATCATGTTCATTTTCGCTCATATTCGCAATCATACTTTAATTTGTGATTGTTTTTACTCATCTTTATCGGTGCGTAACGTTCGTCTAAAAGCTGAAAGGGTTTTCGTCCATACAGACGACAGGATATTCAGCATCGTAGCTTCTCGAATATACCGCCAAAACGTCTTCCATTCGAGCAACAAATTCCGCGTTTTGTTTGAGCGGTATATACCACATTTCTTTTAGATGAGGCTTGTATTTCGTTTTTTTTAAACGCGCTCCACCGATTTATATGATATACTGTCAATAAAATCAAGTTCTACACTTTTTTCAGCCAATAGACTTAATGTCCACCTTGCGCAGCCTTCCGGCGGTTCACTACACGCCAATGCTATTATATGCGCTTCCACTTCACCTGTTATTTTTGCCTCAACAGGCGGTGTTTCACATTTTTTACGGTTCAGGAGCTCTTCCACATTCGGTGCTGCCAAAAAATCATCTCTTATGTCGTATATTGCCTGACGTGATATGCCGATTCGTTGACTTATTTGCGTTATTCGCAAGTGGTCTGTCTTATTGGAACGGTCTAAACTTAATATTACTCTTGCTCTTGTTATCAAGTGTGCGTTATGAACTCCATTTCTGACGAATTTTTCAAGACATGCTCGTTGCTCTTCATTCAGCATTATTAGATTATTTTCCATATGATACTCTCCTTTTGCATTATTGTATCATATACCCCAATACCTTGTCAACTTTTACTTGTCACATGGTACTAGTATGCCAATTTTATTCACTCTTTGATAAACAATAAATTTTAAGAAATTATTTATAAGAGCTTTTTCTTAGCTTGAAATATCACTTGGCAGTTTTAAAAATAAATTTTCATCATAATAACCGATTTTATCATTTATTACTCCGAGCAAATAATCTACAGATATATTAAAATACTTTGCCAAGAAAAGTATGGCGGCATCTATGCAAAATAAGCTTCGCCCATTCTCCGACAGAGGTTTGGGGGTCGGACAGACCCCAAACAAGCGTCTGATGATTGTACAAATCTTTGATTGTGCAGTCTCAGACACTGCTTGCAAATCATATTACATCTGTTAATTTTAATATAGTTATTGGGGAATTTTAGTAGATATAATATATACAGGGAAAATAATATTATTTTCCCTGTATATATTAAAGTAGAAACATTAAAGTAACTTTAATTTACAGCCGACAAATTATATAGAATATGATTATAAAAAACGAGTATTTACGCACAATACTTCATATTTATATACCTTTGAGGGTAGTGGGTAAAAAAGTAAGCATGATAAACTGCCCTGCAACAGATATTGCGAGGTATCGCGTGTAAATTCCTTACATCGTATAAATTTTTATTATAAAGAATAGTAGTAGAGCTGCAAGGAATTAAACCTGAAAAGATTAAAATAAGCTTGTTTTGTGATTGCAATGAGACTATGATGTTATATAATTTATATAATATTAAAATAATTTTAAAGGAATTTATAATAAGTAAAAAAATAAAGGAAGGCGAAATAGCATGATACATTTTGAAAAAAGTTATAAAAATAACGGCAGGAAAATAATTGCTACTCTGTTTGCGATTGTGTTGTTCGGCAGTATACTGTTTCTGCCGTCGTCTCCTGTTAAGACAACACGGGCTGACGATATAACAGAGCCGGCGGCAACCGTTGAAACAACTATAGACCCGGAAGCGGCGGCAGACACGAACGCGGGCATTTATTTGCAGATCAACGGAAATGTAGAGCCCATGCACCCGTTTTTACTGACAATAAGCCAAAACGGAGGCGATGCGCGAACAAGCATCACGTTTGACCCAAATATGATGTTCGCGGATACGCTGCCATCGAACATGACCGAGGTTCAGTACGATAACGCCACTCATACGCTGTCATTCGCGTGGGATACAGATTTGCCTGCAACCGCGACGGTCCGACTTATTACGGCTGCGGCGGCAAATCAGGATATTACCGCTCTATCCGGCAAATTAAGCGGAACAATTACCGTCGTCCCGCTCCAGTCTGACATGTCTGATTCTTACGTTACATCAATAACGACGCCAGACAATACGCCGTCGGATGTACTGCCTACCGGTGATACTTCGACTGAAGCCTCAACGGACGAAGTACAGCCGTCTTCCGAACCGGGAACCGACGCAGCCGATAACTTTTCAGATGAGCCGACGACAACCGCGCCGTCTAACGGCGACATTCAAACTTCAGCAGACGAGGATAATATACCTGCAGATTCATCTTCCTACAACACAAGCGAGCCGTCAGACACTCAGCCCATAACGACAGCTTCCGATACTGAACCCGCGGAAACAGGCATACATGAGAATGATGTACCCATGAGTGATATGGTATTTCACAATTCACCCGCTCCGGTCGTCGAACTGCTCGTGTACACAAATACCACCAATACCAATATCCAATTCCTTCCGACGTACGTAAATACTTATAATACCGGAATTCAATTATTATCAGCGGGCGGAAGTAATATTGTGACAACAGTTTTTCCGTTGTCCGCATCGGTAAAAGCCGGCAACGAATTGGATTTTGCCGCAAATATGATCGCGGCGGGCATAAATTCGGATTATACAGGAGCGACATGGACAATCAATCTTTACTATGATCCGGAATACGCGACATTAAACGAAGCCGACGTCCCGACTTTCGAAGATCTCGGCGCTCCTGAAATAACCGGAGAGCCCGGTTCCGAAACGATTACATATACATTCCCGGCAACTTTAGCTCCGGAAGCCATTTACACTTATCAAGCCATCATTAAACTGATAACGCAGGCTTCCGCACCGGTCGGCGCAGCTTTCAACATCACCTCATCTTTCAACAGTAACGAGGACAGTTTTTCCAACAATGCCAGCCAGACGATCACGGCAGAAAGCGGCGTTGCCGGCTCCCCGAACCTAAGTAACTTCATCGACGGCAGTCCTGTCATTACCGACCCCAACAACCTCGGTCAGCCGATTACATATGTAGATGGAAATACCTACGATTTCACAATAAATTTCTCGGAAGTTGCAAATACAAGTTTCCAGTTCGCATATGACGACGGTGCCGCGCATGACTCCCGCACGGATAACACCCTGTACTACTGGCTGCCGGCTTCCTTAGTAGTGCAGAGTGAAGTCGATGATCAACCCATCTTCGCCATCGATCCTGATACCGGACTTCTAACCAATGTTCAAATCGGTACTTACTGCGTGTACACGGACGGTCTTATAACGGCGAAGTTTGGCATCTCGCAGAACGACGGAACCGCGACGACGCCAACCGGTACAAACTGGACCGACTTCTACTCCGATGCTGCCTTTACCCTGACTGTCAGCGCTCAACTCCACGCAACCCCCGGCAGCATTTCAATCGACTTTGGCAACGATGTTACGGTGGATATCACCGTCTTAAACCCCAACGCCACTACTCTCAAAATCAGCAAGAAGCTTGACTCCTATGATCCCGCTACAAACAAAGCCAAATACATCGTCACGCTCACTGCGATGAACGGCGATGTGAACAATATTGTCCTGACGGATTTCCTCCAGGGCGGTCCAAACAACGCCGTCCTCGACCCGCACGGCAAAATCAGCGACGTCACGGTCAGCCCGAGCTCTCTGAATCTTACAGCCGCGGCAACTCCCGCGTACGAAATCGATAACAAGCATTTTGATATCGCTCTGACCGGAACCGGCACGAACACGGCCGGCGCCCTTCCAAAAAATCAAACCGTCACCGTCACGTACACGGTTGATCTCTCGTCCTGGATCAGTCAGACTGCCGACAAGACGAACTACAGCTTCCCCTCTGCCAATACCGTGGACGCGAACGGTGCCGACAAAGATAACAACGCCATATCCCCTGCGGAAGCCACCGTGACGGACACGATCGCCTACAAAGTGTCCCTGACCGCTTTAAAATCACTGACCAACCTTGACCAGACAACAAACAAAGCCACATTTCAGGTTACGGTTACCGCGCCGGACAACCCTGTCAGCAGCATCGTTCTGACCGATAACCTCACGGCTACGGTGAACGGCGCACTTGTCAACTTCAACCCCAGCACCGCCAACATCACCGTCGTCTCAGTGTCGTCCGGCTCTGGTATCAGCGACTCTCCCCTGCCTACAGTCAGCTACAACGGCAGTAATTTCAGCATACCGCTGACCGGCACTCTCGCTAAGGGGGAGAGCGTAACGGTAACATACACCATGGATCTCAGTTCCATCGTGAGTCAAACTTCAGATTCGGCCAACTATAACATTCCCTTCACAAACTACGTGAATGTGACCGCGAATGATGCCACCGTCGCCGCGAACAGCCTCGGTCCGATTACATCTCAGGTAACTGGCACGCTTTCTAAGACTACCTCTCCGACCACGATTACGGCAACCAAAACTTTTCAGAAATACGATGCGGCGACCGGAACGGCGTCATTCTACGTTGGAATTAACGCTTTCACCGGCGGCGACGTACACGACCCGGTATTGACTGACACCATGACAATCAATAGCACTGCCTTTGATCAGACCGGGAAGGTTACAGTCACCAGTACGTCGCCGGCAAACGCGATAACTTACATGCAGCCGGTGAGCTATACCTCAGACGGGAACGCGGTTTTTAGCTTCCCGAGCTATACTGTTACGTCAAATACCAGCCTTACTGTATATTATTCCGTTGACGTTTCCTCCTGGATTGGCAGCCCCACAGGAAGCGGCAACGACGCATACAATTACACTTACAGCTACTCAAATACGATAAACGAAATCGCATATGATTCCGGCGGCAATCAGCTGACTGCCCACGTAAGCATAACCGGAAACATCATATCCGCCTTCACAAGCAAGAGCGGCACTGTCAGCGACAGCAACAATGGCGTCATCACATGGTCCAACTGGAATGTCGGCAACGGTGCGGTTCCGCTCAACGGCGCCACTATCACCGATACCCTTCCGGACGGTCTGAAATTTTACGATCCGACGATTCAAGTCATTTTCTATGACAAAAACGGCAATTCTCTGCCCACGTCCACACAAAACATCACCCCGAACAATACGGCTGTTCCGCCCTCTTTCACGATTAATGTTCCGGCAGGCTCGGATATCTATTACGCAAAAATTGCGTCCTACAAAACGCAGATAATAGATCCGACTGCCTGGTACAGCGGAAAAACATATACAAACCACATCGGCGTGGATTTCGGCGACGGCACTGGTACTGGGAAAGATTTCACTGTTTCCCCGCCTCAGCCTAACATCTCTGGTCTCAACCTCACTAAAACTGGCGTGCTCATGAAGGTGTCCGATCAAGACGAGGCAGCCGCGATTAACGCTACTATCTTTGATCCGAAATTAAAAGTGGCTGTCGGCGACGAATACGTCCAGTGGACAATATACTGGCAGATACCTACGAGCTTATATAAAAAGCCGACGTATCTGATGGACAGCATATCCGTCAACACAGACGCGGTAGACGGCAAAACGTGGGCGCAATACGCTCTGCAAACCGGAACATCTGTATATGCGAATACTTATTCACCCACGTATCTCCAGATATACAAAGAGAACTCCACGGGCGGTTATGACCTCTGGGACTCCGGCAATTACTGTTATACTCCCGCTTATGGGACTCCGGGCAGTGTCGGACTGTGGGGCATAGCATTCGCCCCGGCTGACAGCATCGGAATCTGGGGTCCGGCTAACAGTGTTTACAAAATCCTCAGTCCCGATGATCCTTATTCCGGCACTTATTATAACGCAGACAAGATCAGCATGTCGCCGTTCGATTCCGACACGACGTTAAAGATCACCTACATAACGCCGCTGGATTCGACTTACCTGTCGGGCGGCACCCCGTCCGCCTCAGGGCTTGATGTTACGCTTGGCGATGCTATAAAGTCTGTGAGTTCAGATGGATCCCAAGTCGGTTATGTGTCGAATACAGGGTCTGGATATTATTCCTACGACAATAACCACTGGCAGAGCGTCAGCCAGAATGCGAGAGTGTACTATCCAATTTACAAGTACGTCAGCGGTGCTACCGGAAACATCGTACATTATAACGTTCGACTCTTTCCCGACACGCAGTATGGGAATACGCCCAACGGGGAGCTTTACGCACAGTCTGCGGAAAACACCACCTTTTACGATACTTTTGACCCGCAGATGACCTATGTGCCGTTCACGTGGTACGTAGAAGGATACAATATGGGCGCGTTCGCCACTGTCGGCGGCGCAATCGCAGACCAATTGAATAACTACATCACCGGCAACACCATGGCGGTTCCGTTCGATGTGCTGCAATCCGCTAACTTTGGCGATCAGCCGAAAAAATGGGTGCCAGGCACCGTTCCCGATAGGATTGGCGGGCAATCCACGTGGTGGGGTCCCGGCATGACCTGCTACACTATACACTACGACATGCAGCTTAAGGACAACCTCGCGCCCGGCACGTATGACGACATCAAAAACACAGCAACTATATACGGCTGGGACAGCGATGCCACAGCGACGGTGACGCAGCCAGTTATCAAACCAACCATTTCTAAGACAGACGGCGGTCAGATTCTGTCCGACAACGTCGACGGCAGCGATCCATATATTCTGTTTACCATCAAATACGATATTCCCGGACAGTTATACGGTTTGTCGGTATCGTTTGAAGATCACACAAATACCTTCTACTACTATGATCCCACTTTGGGCAAATATAATTATTGCCTTCCGTCAAATCCTGCGGATATCATCTCCGTTACGGCGATGGATGCCGCAACAGGGGTCACGACGCCATTCACCGATTACAAAACAGTGAAAAACACCAATACCCAGTGGCAGTTCCTCTTTACCAATACTACCAATTCCAACAGCGTGTCGCCGTTCCGGGGCAACACTACCATTACGGTAAAATACAAAATTCCACTGAACGGCGTGGTGTATTCAACCGGTGGCGCAATCATCAAAAACCCAGACGGTAGCAACATGACCATTGAGCAAGCACTGACAGGAACCGCGCCGGGGCTTGCGCCTAATGGATTTATGAATGACTCCGGGAATTTCGTGAACGTAGTGACCGGATACTACATGGACAGCACGCACTACGTGATTTCCTCGGATCAAATCTACTCCCCGATCAAAAAGACTGCGGTCGTCGAGGCAGACGGCGTGACGGTGGACTACACTATAACGATGAACGCATCCCAGAATGTGTCCACCGATTCAAATGGTATTATAACCAAGCAGGGATACAGTTTCACGTCTACTAAAACTGCCCAGATCTTCACCGATACTTTCGACTCCGGTATGACATATGTGAGAAACACTTTCTATGTCTCTCCCACCAATGTCGGAACTTCGATGGCTCCTTATACCGAATTCGGCACAGACGACTGGATTGAAGTATTGCCTTCCGCCACGCCGGGAAAATCGACTTTCTCCGTGGATTTCAGCAAGCTGGTATATACCAGCAATTACCCAGGCTCAACACCGGGATCAGATTGGCCGAATGACGGCTCGCGACCCAAGTATGTTTCCCCCGGCGACACCAGAATACCCGAAAACTGGTATTTGAATCCGGACGCGGACGCGCAGTTTACAATCCACTATAAGATGAAGTACACGGGCGGCTCCAGCGACCCTGTAACTGTCGGTAACAACGCGAATGCGTACAACATGAACGCCAACGCGACAGCAACAGTCACCCCTCCAAAGGAAGTCAGCAAGACGATGGATCGCAACGGCACGAGCGGCAACAGCGTTACGGCGACGATCTTCATCAACCCGGACGGCAAGCAGTTCAACGGTGGCAAAGACGAGCCGATGACAGCGACCGACACCATGTCTGACATCCTCTCCGCGTATCTGAACACGATCAAGATATACATGGAGACCACGCCGGGTTCAGGCGAATGGGTATTGCAGCCGGCAAACACGATGCCGGACGTGATGTGGAGCTATACGCCGATGGGGAGCAATCAGATCAACTTTATCATTCCGGACATGGAATCGATCAAAATTACGTATAACTGTCTGGTAGTAGGCGATCCGGGCAGCGCATCGATCAATAACAGGATTGATGTGGTGGGCTACTATTCCGTCGCTTCCGACAATAGTTTCCAGGTCACGGACACCAACGCCAGCGGCTCCGGCAGCAGATTGGCTCTGACAGTGCACAAATACGACGCCGACAGCGAAGATACATCACTTGCGGGCGCGCAGTTTGCCCTGTATGCGGCGATGATGACCGGCGAGCCGGTCGCCGGTCAAAAGGGCAACGGGACGGTTAATCCCGGCTGGAGCATCGCAAACACTCCGCCGTCTGGTGTGGCTTCCTCTGTTACATTATCCGATGGTACTAAATTCTACTACGTGGGCACCGGAGGATACGGGACGACAGATGCCAACGGCAACTATATTTTCAGCAACAGCTGGCTGACTAAGTCATATGACATGACGTATCTGCTGGTTGAGACGCAGGTCCCTGTCGGCTACGCGCCGCTGACGGCTCCGTCCAATTACACCCTGCTCTCATATTATCCGCAGAACCCGATAGACGGCATACCGGTAAACCAGGTAGGCGACAATGTCTCCGTGGCAAACACGAAGATCGAAAACTCCAGCGCGGTCATCAACGGATACAAGACGGTCAACGGTACCAACGTGGCGAATAAAGTTTTCAACTTTAAGATTACGGCTCTCGCCGGCACTGATCCGGACACTATCGTCAACTCCGCCGCCACGACTTTCGGTCAGGGCAGCTTCGGTTTCACCCTCCAGCAACTGAGCCCAAACGAGACATACAAATACCAGATCACAGAAGTCACAGACAGCGATACGGCTTGGACATACGACATAAACAACACCTCCGCGCAGACTGTCATTGTCACCACAAACGGCGACAATCCACCCGTCTCTACGGTGACTTATCCGGCAGGCTTCATCTACACTGATGCGAACAACATTCAGTATGAGAACTTCACGAACACATACATGCTTGCCGACGCGACAATCCCAGTGCTGAAAACCATCAGCGGCACAAGTTCTGCCACTGTGGATATGCCAGCCGCGACGTTCGATCTGACGCAGATTACCGGAACGGACAATCCGCTCGCAGGACCAATCGCTCAGACCGTTATTGGGACGGCTCCTCTCGACACACAGATTGTGACGGGGCTCACGCTCCCCAACAACTTGAGCGGAAGTGCCAGTTTCACGATCAATGCTCTCAATCCAGGCAGCGTGACGTATTATATAGTCACTGAGGAAAACAACAGCGGCAGCGGCTACTGGACGTTCGACCAAAGCTACGCCATAGTTAAAGTCAGCGTTGACAACGCTACTCCGCCCACTTTGACATACGACTATCAGGAGTACGCTCCTGACGGCAACGGCGGTTATCAAACGATGACGCCTCCGCTCAACCAGCAAAACGGTCCGGTACAGTTCACTAATTCCTATAGCATGGATCTAAAAGCGCCGCTGACGATCAACAAGACACTCACCGGAGCTGACAGCACCACAGACAAGTTCAGCTTTATTGTGACTGAGATCGATGCCTCCGGCAATGCGGTAATTGGAGGATATACAAATACCCTGTATCTGAACGGCATCTTGTACGGCGGTAAGGGCTCTGTTTCAACTACGCTGCCCGCCGCGATAGGGACGAAGTATTACAAGATTATCGAAGCAACCGGCAGCGACGCGAACATGAAGTATGATTCAACTGTTTATCTGGTGCAGGTTACAGGGATTTCCGACGGATCTGAAGTCACTTTAAACACCTCTATCTATCAAGCCGTGATAAAGAACGATAACGTGGATGTCGCTTCGACACTTAGCACGCCTATTGTATCGAATGTCAGCTTCACCAATACCTTCACTGGCGGACCGCGCCTGCCCGACATGGGCGGCAATGGAATAATACCGTTGACAGCGGCGGGAGCAGTCATGTTATTCGGCGCAGTTGGTATGATATTCTACAGCAAAAAGAAAGAATCAGTAATATCTGCGCAAAAATCACAAAATCATTTGGATATATAGGAAATAATTAAATGTTTAAAAATATTTTAAAGATATTAAGAAAAATAATGATTTACCGATAATATTAATAAGCCAATATTGACAATTTAAATAACTATGTATTCTAACACAAAATTTAAAAAGAATATAACCTATTAATTGTTTTTCGGTAGGAAATTATCCTTTCCTCTTTCCTACTATAAAATCGTATCATTTTCTTTAAGCCCGCCTGTAATCATAGGCGGGCTTGATTCTTAATGGGATACTCAGAACGATGTTTATAATCGTAACCTTGAAATAGTTATTGAATTATTCATATGCTGTTTGGAAGAATAGGGCATAGAAAATGGCAGTTACTTATAATGATGGGAAACTCACTATTAAAATTGAAAACATGTTTGAATAGCCGCGGAACAGAATTTTCGACACCGTCAAGAGCACTAACAAGTTCGTCAAGACGATTGCGATTAATCTTCGATATATATTTCTTCATTTATTTATTCATCCTCAAACAATAACCTATACGTTTCAATCCCTAACGCTTGGGCGATATCGTCCAGCTTTTTTAAAGTCGGAAGCTTATAATTTTCAGTACGTAAATATGATGATAAAGCAAAATCAGAAATTTGATTATTTATGAGTGAAAGTTTTTGTCATATACTCGCGCGAAAAAGCTCAACGAGCGGATTCTGAATGAATTGATAGACTACATCGAAGTTTACCACGCCGAGCAGGAAAACGGCGTAAGAACGCAGAAGTTAAACATTCACTACAACTGCATAGGCTCCATCACAATCCCGGAAACAGTGAATATACCGAATGTAGATGTAACTATTAACACCCGGCAGAGCGTGAATTTAACCTATAACCTTGCAAATGGAGAAATTACACCGCTCGAAGAAGCGATGTAAAAACTGAGATAGCGATGGGAAACATAGTTCCCCATTCGCTATCTCGACTGGTGGGAGAGGGTGGATTCGAACCACCGAAGTCGTAAGACAACAGATTTACAGTCAGTCCTACCATTGATTATCTATTGTTATCCAGTATTATATAATGTTATGAAAGGTTGCTATTTACGGCACTTTTCAAGGCTTTTTTGACCTTAGCTGACTATAGCATGCAATACTCCAGAAAGAACGCTTTTTGATATTTGGTTAGAAAAGTGTTAGAAGAATGTTGTTTTCCTACATTGTATTTTACGGAATTTATAATCGATCAAATCACATTCCAACCTTTTCAATTATCTTTACAGGAGAACCGTACTTTTCTAAAAAACTGCCAACGAAATAATCAATACCATAACAATGGTACTTTTAAAAAGTATAAAATCATATAAATTTATACGTTTGTTCATTATATTTAATAACAATATTGACTTTTGGATATAATTATGTTATGATATTTACGGTGTGATAAAATTGTCAAAACTTATCGGGGAAATTTATATATTATTAATGATTGGAGGCTATTGAAAAATGAAAGAACCATCAGTTTTACAATGGTCTGAACTATATGAAACAGCGAATAATATAAAAAAGATTGCTCCGTGGGATTATATGTGGGACAGCAATCTTATTACTGTTATACTGCCGGAACACAAAGAACCTTTTTACTGTTCAGTCATGGGCAGAAACGGCGAATGCTATGCAATAGGAATATATCTCGGCTATAAAGGTATAGAAAGCCTGCGGCGGATAGTTGAGGGTAATTTAAACGGCGAACCGGCGTTTATCTCCGGGTTTGAACAGAATTGTCTCATGTGTTTTTTCGGCGACCGTGAAGAATTAAACGATAAAGACCGCGATATACTTAAAACTCTGAAACTGCGTTTTCGCGGACACAACGATTGGATATATTTCAGGTCTATGCGTCCGGGATATTATCCGTGGCATATTGATTCCGAACAAGCAGATGTTCTGATACAGACGTTAAAAAATTTTATACCCGCTTTCACAGATTTGCGCGACGGAAAAGTCAATGTGGATTTTGAAAACGGCGAGACGCTGATTCGTTCTTATTCGGCTGAAAAAGATAAATGGACGAATACCGTCACAAGAATAGAAGATGTTGCCATCAAAGTAAAAATCCCTGCGGTAATTATAAACGACGGGGCATTAATTGAAGCGCTAAAAAAGCAAAAGAAAAACAGCGCAGCTCTTGAATTAGAAGCTGCGTATCTTCCGGCTCCGATTCAGGAAAACAAAAATGAAGCCCCATATCTTGGCAAAATCGTAATATTGTCGGACAAAAGAACGTGTATGCCTCTCGGTCAGAGTCTGATTAAACCGGGAGAACCGGTTGATGAAGCAATTATAAATATATTGGCGGGATATATCCGAAAATATGGCAGACCTGCTTCTCTTTATGTCCGCGATGACCGGACCGCCGCGTTTGTTGACGATTTATTCCGAAAAATTGATGTGAAGCTGATTATAGGTATGGGAATGCCTTCAACAGACGCTATTTTGACAAATATGCTTGGTTTTATCCAATAGCGGAAAGAATACCAAGCCAATAAATTCGTCTGTTTCGAATTTGAGTGTTTATTTTTTTGATTTCTAATAGAAATAGTTTTGATTTTATCTCGCCAGATGGCGAGATAAAACTTTATTTCACATCATGGTTATGGTGGACATTGCGTATATTAAAGCGATCAGCGGCGAATAAGCCGAGCAGGAACATAATTTCGAACAGTAATACCAATACATTCAGCGTGATATAGTATGAGATGCCTGTGCCGTTCGATATCGCGTCCCCCAACGTCTTCAGACTCAGATAGTTTATGTTCGCAAGATACCTCGTAAGCGACACA
>WQYZ01000109.1 GCA_009780985.1 Oscillospiraceae bacterium
GTTATATTCGGCTCGGACGGTTTGGAAGGCTGCGAACATTCCTTTTTTGAGATACTCTCAAATTCTGTGGACGAGGCAAAAGAAGGTCACGGAAACGAAATTATAATCACGGCGTACGCTGACTTGTCTATAAAAATCGAAGATTTCGCGAGGGGGATCCCGCTTGATTGGAACGAAAAAGAACAGCGATTCAACTGGGAACTTATCTACTGCGAATTGTGGGCAGGGGGAAAATATAACAACATAGAAGGCGGTTTATATGAGTATTCGCTCGGATTAAACGGTTTGGGCGCGTGCGCGACGCAATACGCTTCCGAGTTTTTCGAGGTCACGTCTTTCAGAGACAAAACAAAATACCATGTCTCATTCAAAAAAGGCGAAGCCGTAACGGAACTCATAAAAGAGCCGTGGGATTTAAAACGAACCGGCACAATTCAGCATTGGAAACCCGATCTGGATGTTTTCACGGATATAAAAATTTCTTATGAATATTTTCAGACTGTGATAAAAAAACAGTCGATAGTAAATGCCGGCATAAAATTTATATTAAATTTTCAGGACAGGGAAACCGGAGAATTTACCGCTACCGAATATTTCTATAAAAACGGCATACAGGATTATATTGAGGAACTCGTAGGTGAAAATTATATAACCAAGCCGGTTTTATGGAGCGGAGAGAGAACCGGTCGCGACCGCGAGGACAAGCCGGAATATAAAGTTTTAATGCAAATCTCGCTATGTTTTTCAAACACTGTAACGAATATAGAGTATTATCACAACTCATCGTATCTCGAACACGGAGGCTCCCCTGAAAAAGCGTTGAAAAGCGCGGCTGTCTCGGCAATCGATAAATATCTCAAAAATAACAACAAATATAATAAAAACGAGAGTAAAATCGTTTTTCAGGATATAGAAGACTGTCTTGTGTGTATTACAAATTCGCTCTCAACTCAGGTAAGTTACGCAAATCAGACTAAAAAAGCCATAACAAACGCCTTTATAGCCGAAGCTATGACTGATTTTCTGAAGCACAATTTTGAAGTCTATTTTGCGGAAAATCCTACTGACGCGGAAAAAATCGCAGGACAGATTTTAATCAACAAGCGTTCGCGCGAGAGTGCGGAAAGCGCGAGATTAAATTTAAAAAAGAAACTGACTTCAGGAATGGAAATCGGAAACAGAGTCGAAAAGTTCGTAAACTGCCGCACAAGAGACGCGAATATCCGCGAGTTATATATAGTCGAGGGCGATTCCGCTCTGACTTCATGCAAGCTTGCGCGCAACGCAGAGTTTCAGGCGATAATCCCGGTCAGAGGAAAAACTTTCAATTGCCTTAAATCGACGTATGACAGGATTTTCAAAAACGAAATAATAATGGATTTACTCAAAGTTATCGGCTGCGGAGTTGAGATTAAAACAAAATCGCATAAAGATTTATCGGATTTTGACATAAATATGTTAAAATGGAACAAGATAATAATCTGCACAGATGCGGACGAGGACGGTTATCACATCAGGACGTTGATTCTGACTATGTTTTACAGGCTTTTGCCGTCGTTGATTAATTTAAAAAAAGTCTACATCGCGGAATCCCCGCTGTTTGAAATAACGTCGAAAGACAAAATACAATTCGCGTACAACGAAAAAGAAAAGAACGATATTATATCAAAACTGAAAGATAAAAAATACACTTTGCAGCGTTCAAAAGGTTTAGGTGAAAACGAACCGGATATGATGAGCTTCACGACAATGGCGCCCGAAACGCGGCGTTTAATCTGCGTAAATCAAGGCGACGAGCATTTGACAGAAATGATATTCGATACGCTTCTGGGCGACGATTTACCTGGACGCAAAAAATTTATCACCGAAAACGGATACAGATATATCGAAAGTGCGGATATATAAATTATAGATGACAGGAGAAATGAAAATTTTATGCCAAAACAAAAAAATTATGATAACGATAACAGCAAAAACGAAAAAATTATAAAAAAACAGCCGGCTCCGGCAGTTGACCAGAAAATCACGGACACGATTGAGACAAACTATATGCCATATGTAATGACTGTTATTATGTCGAGAGCCATTCCCGAAATCGACGGCTTAAAACCGTCGCACAGAAAATTGCTTTATACTATGTACAAAATGGGGCTTCTCCCCTCTTCCGCCAATAAAACAAAATCTGCAAATGTCGTCGGTCAGACGATGAGATTGAATCCGCACGGCGAACTTGCGATTTATGACGCTCTTGTGCGCTTGTCTAAAGGCAACGAGGCATTGCTGCACCCGCTTATAGATTCAAAAGGTTCGTTCGGCAAACAGTATTCGAGGGATATGGCATATGCCGCTTCGAGATATACAGAGTGCAAACTTGATTCCATATGCAACGAGCTGTTCGACGGCATAGACAGGGACGCTGTGGATTTTACTGATAATTACGACAATACGCAGAAAGAGCCGGTTTTACTGCCTACGTCTTTCCCTAATATATTAGTCGCGCCGAATCAGGGTCTCGCCGTAGGTATGGCAAGCAATATCTGTTCGTTTAATCTTATAGAAGTCTGCGACACGACAATTCAGATATTAAAAAAAGAAAATACGACTACAAAAGAAATTATGCAGACATTGAAAGCCCCGGATTTTTCAACCGGCGGACAGTTGATTTACAACGAAACCGCGATTGAAGAAATATATAACACCGGCAAGGGAAGCATAAAAGTCAGAGCGAGATATACATACGACAAATCCCAAAACTGCATAGATATATATCAAATCCCGTACACCGCGACAATCGAAGCTATTCAGGAAAAAGTTGAGCAGCTTGTCAAAGACGGTAAAATTAAAGAAATCAACGACATACGCGACGAAACGGATTTGGGCGGGCTTAAAATCACGATTGATTTGAAACGCGGCACAGACCCCGAAAAAATCATGTCAAAACTTTTCAAACTAACTCAGCTTGAGGATAATTTTCCCTGCAATTTCAATGTGCTTATCGCGGGAACTCCCCGGCTTCTGGGCGTAAAAGATATTCTGACGGAATGGATTGCGTTCAGAATCGAGTGCGTAAAACGCGAATTATATTTTGACCTAAATAAAAAACAGGAGAAACTGCATTTATTAAACGGTCTGAAAAAGATTTTATTGGATATAGATAAAGTGATAAAAATAGTCCGTGAAACAAAAACAGAACAGGAAGTCGTACCGAATCTGATGTCCGCATTTAAATTGGACGAAGTACAGGCGGAGTATGTTGCCGAAATAAAACTCCGGCATTTGAACCGCGAATATATTCTGGAGCGCATAAAAGAAATCGAAGAACTTGAAAAAGATATTGCAGATATTAGCGAAACTTTGTCGTCCCCTGACAAACAGAAAAAAATCATAATAAAACAGCTTGAAAACGTCAAGAAAAAATACGGCAAACAGCGGCTCACGCAGATTATCTACACGGACGACAGCGAAAATGTGGAAGAAACCGAAGAAATAGAAAATTATCCGGTGCACTTGATTTTAACCCGCGACGGATATTTCAAGAAAATAACGGCGCAGTCTTTGCGGGGAAACGACGAACAAAAACTAAAAGAAACCGACGAGATTATCCTCGAAAAAGAAGGGCAGAATACCGATGATGTACTCTTCTTCACAGACAAAGGACAGGTATACAAAGCCAGAATCTATGAATTTGATAATACAAAGGCGTCCGCTTTAGGAGATTATATTCCGGCTAAATTGTCTTTCGACGATGGGGAGAAAATAATTTACGCAAATGTGACAGGCGACTATTCCGGCAATCTGATGATATTCTTCGCAAACGGAAAAACCGCTAAAATCCCCCTTGAAGCGTATGCGACAAAAACCAACAGAAAAAAACTGACAGGCGCGTTTTCCGTCTTGTCGCCGGTTGTGGCGATTTTTCACGAAACCGCGTCGGACGCACAATCGTCCGAATCTGAATATTTGCTGATTTCGTCGGACAACAAAGCAATAGTTATAAATTCATCAGCTGTGCCGCTGAAAACCACGAGAACGACAATCGGCGTAGATACGATACAACTCCCGAAAGGACGCTCGTTGTCAAGCGTCATAAAAAATCCAGCTGCGCTGTATAAACATGTGGATAAATATAAAAAATCAAAAATCCCTGCGAGAGGCAGTATATTTGAATCGGTCGATATAGAAAAAGAACAAATTTCCATAATCGACGATGTGGATAATTAATTTTATATAAAATACAAAAAAAACGAGGTGTGTTATTTCATGAAGTTTACTAACGGATATTGGCTATATAAAGAGGGCGTCACAGCATACGGCTGCGTTGACGTCCGGGACGTTCAAATCAATGAAAAGAACGTGGTTTTGTATATCGCGCCGTTCAAAGTTTATAACAGAGGGCAAACACTCGGCGGTCCTTTGTTTACTCTGACATTGACGTCTCCGCAGGTTGGAATAATAAACGTAAAATTCAAGCATTTTGACAGTGATGAAAACAGTCCGGCATATGTCTACAACGACGAAAATTGCGCATTAAAGACGGAAAGCGGCTGCGAAATTCTGACTGTATCATCGGGAGATTTGAGCGCTGCAATACATAAAAATAATTTCAAAATCGTCTATACATACAAGGGCAAATACCTCACTTCATCAAATGAAAAACAGCTCGCTTATCTGACTGCGCCGGACGGCAATTATATGCGTGAAAGGCTTGGGATATCCGTCGGTGAAAATATATATGGTCTCGGCGAACATTTTACGCCGTTTGTCAAAAACGGTCAGGCTGTGGACATCTGGAACGAGGACGGCGGCACGGCGTCTGAACAGGCGTATAAAAATATCCCGTTTTACCTGTCAAATCGCGGCTACGGAATATATGTCAATCACACCGAACGCGTATCGTATGAAATCTGCTCCGAAGCGGTTTCAAAATCACAGTTCAGCGTAAAAGGCGAGGAATTAAGTTACTGCGTAATCGGCGGAGATAATCTTTCGGAAATATTATCGCGATACACCGCTTTGACCGGCAGACCTGCTCTCCCGCCCGCATGGTCGTTCGGTCTCTGGCTTTCGACTTCGTTTACAACACAGTATGACGAGGAAACCGTCACGTCGTTTATCGACGGAATGAAACGACGAGACATACCGTTGAGCGTTTTCCACTTCGATTGTTTCTGGATGAAAGAATACGAGTGGTGCAATTTCACATGGGACGAAGAAAAATTCAATAATCCTGAGCAGATGCTCAAAAGGCTCAAAGAAAAAGGGCTTAAAATATGCGTGTGGATTAATCCGTATATCGGGCGCAAATCTCCGTTATTTGACGAGGCGAAACAAAACGGCTATTTGATCAAGAATAAAACCGGCGGCGTCTGGCAGTGGGATATGTGGCAGCCGGGCATGGGAATCGTGGATTTCACAAATCCCGGCGCGGTCGAATGGTTCAAGAACCATATGCGCAGACTTATGGACGGCGGCGTGGACTGTTTCAAAACCGATTTCGGCGAGAGAATCCCGACAGACGGCGTATATTACGACGGTTCCGACCCGTTTAAAATGCACAATTATTACGCTTATTTATATAACAAAGCCGTATTTGACGTGACAAAAGAGTGCAAAGGCGAAAATCAGGGAATCGTTTTCGCGAGAAGCGCAACGCCTGGAAGTCAGAGTTTTCCCGTTCACTGGGGCGGTGACTGCGAGGCTACATACGAGGCTATGGCGGAAACATTGCGCGGCGGGTTATCGTTCAGTATGTGCGGTTTCGGATTCTGGAGCCACGATATAAGCGGATTTGAAAACACCGCAACGCCGGATTTATACAAACGCTGGGTGGCTTTCGGACTATTGTCCTCACATTCCAGACTGCACGGAAGCAGTTCATACAGGGTGCCGTGGCTGTTCGACGAGGAAGCAGTCGATGTTCTGCGGTTCTTCACAAAACAAAAGTGTTCGCTTATGCCGTATCTGTTCGCAATGGCGGTTAAGGCGCATGAAACGGGAGTTCCCGTAATGCGCGCAATGGTTCTTGAATTTCAGGACGACCCTGTGTGCGCGTTTTTGGATAAGCAATATATGCTCGGCGATAATTTATTGGTCGCGCCCATATTCAACGACAAAGGCGAAACCGACACTTATTTGCCGTATTGTGATGGCGGCGTCTGGACAAATTGGTTTAATAATGAACGCATAAGGAACGGAGGATTTTCATACGCTTTAAATGATTATTTTACTCTGCCAATGTGGGTTCGTCCCAACAGTATAATCGCAGTGGGCAAAGAAAACTCGACCGTAGAATACGATTATGAAGATTCGCCGACTTTGCATGTTTTTGAATTAAAGAAAGCAGAAACAATAATCTATGGCAGGGACGGAAAAGAACGGTATAAAGTATTATTAGAATCATTTGCAGATACAGCCGATCTAAAAGTTGAGGGAAATCATAATGGGTTTAAATTGTTGTTCCGCAATGTCAAATCGGTCAAATCGCTTCCGGAAAGCAATATGACTTTTTCCGAAACAAAAATAGGCGTAGAAATCAGCATACCGGCTGATTGTAAATCTGCCGGTATAATTCTTGAATAATTTTATGGGATCAATATTACGTGCAATTTAAATAAAATGCAGGCGGCAATAAATTCTCCGTAGGCGACTTTGAACCGCCCCTACTTGGTTTTGCCTTGATTTGCAACAGTTTCCATTTTATTTTTAAGGGCGTTTTCATCCGCCAAATAATATTTATTTATTACGGAAAATTTGTCATCAAATTCATATACTAAAGGCACGCCTGTGGGAATATTTACATCAGTGATTTCATTATCGGAAATACAATCGAAATGTTTTACCAATGCGCGGATAGAGTTTCCGTGTGCGGCAATTAACACGCGTCTGCCCTGTTTCATATCATTTTTTATAAAATCATTAAAATAAGGAACGGTTCTTGCGATGGTATCTTTCAGGCTTTCAGTAAGAGGCATATCGCCGGGATTTTCATTTCTGTACTGAACGCTGAATTTAGGATTGCGCTCGTCTGTTTCGTCCAAAATCGGCGGTCGAATATCAAATGATCGGCGCCAGATTTTGACTTGTTCTTCGCCGTATTCTGCGGCAGTTTCGGATTTGTTAAGTCCCTGAAGCGCTCCGTAGTGGCGTTCGTTCAATTTCCAAGATTTAATAACAGGCAGCCATTCGCGGTCAAGACATTCAAGCACAATGTTCAATGTGTGAATCGCCCTTTTCAAATATGACGTATAAGATATATCAAAATCAAATCCGTTTGCCGACAAAACGTCCCCTGCCTGATTAGCCTCGGAAATACCTGTTTCAGACAAATCAACGTCTGTCCATCCGGTAAACCGGTTTTCTTTATTCCAAACACTTTCCCCATGCCGAAGCAATACCAATTTCATGATTATAATCCTTTTCAGTATTTTATATGCCGTAAATTTTATTTCACATTATTTCACAATAGATTTAAACCGATTAAAAGATATTCCCCGATATATGTTGAATCTTGGAATTTTATAAGGATTTGTAAATCTTTTTATATAGCCTTCGTCTACTGTCACAGCAATTTTTACGCCGCATATTTTCAAATCATTTATTATTTCGTCGTTATATCCTCCGTAAGGATAAGAAAATGCATATTTCGCATTTATTTTATCATATGACATACTCTTTTTTATATCGCCGATAACTTCGTCCTGCGTTGAATTTTCAAGTTTTGTCAATCCGTTTACCTCAACCTCGTGCATATTGTCCGAATGGCTCGCAAAGTCAAATACATCACAGTAATTGCTCATTTCCTGCCAATTTAAATAAATAAGCTCATCTGCGTTAAACGGAACCATATCGTCTGTCACATACGACGTTAAAACAAAAACCGTAGCGGAAAAACCGTAGTTTTTTAATATAGGATAAGCGTATACAAGATTTGAATAATATCCGTCGTCAAAAGTAATCCATACGCATTTATCGTCAAATTTTTTATTATCATATAAAACTTCTTTAACTTCTTCCGTCGTTAAAGTATGAAATCTATTATCATACAGATACTGCATCTGCCGCTGAAAATCTTCAAGGTTAAGAACCGCCGCGTTATTTTGAAAATTTTTATTTTCATCCACAGGCAGAATATGATGATACATCAGCACAGGTATGCCGTAGTCAAGCTGCGACATTGATATGACGGATATTGCTAAAGAACCGAACAGAAGCAGAACTATTTTTATTAATTTAAACATGAGTTTATTTTATCTTTTAATTATACAAAACAGCGGGGATATTTCTTTCGTTTATTATATATAAGACATAATCGGGATTTTGTTTGACAATGTCGTTCAATCTCCAGGTATAGTCCCACATGGGTGTGTAGTATGCGGTTGAAAAACGGTCAGAGATAAAGGCTTGAAAAGGACCTGCGAACGAATCCCTGTATATATATACAGACGGGAAATTCCCGGTCAGATTTGTATGAAGCGTCTCCGCCATGCTTACTAACGCGTGTACGAGATTTAAGCAGTTTCCGTCCTGATATAAATCCACACGACCTCCGGGCACGTCAAAATTAAATTTGACAACCGCAGTCGTATCCTTTAAGTCTGATGGCTGTAAATTGAAACGGGAAAACATATCGCCCCAATTAAACTCTTTATTAGATACTTCAAAATCCGAACTCGGTCGCGGGAGCGCATCGGGGAACTTCTGCCCGATATAACTCATTAGCGCGTTGTACCCAAGCATCGCTCCGTATTCCGTCCAGTGCGTGTCCGTTTGTTGGAATATCTTAAAATCGTCGTTTTTGTGCTGCATAAACAGGTCTGTCAGATCGACGACTGTCGCGCCTGCCGCCGTGACCGCGCCCTCCCACTGCTGCCTCAAAGTAGTGCCTGTGTTTTCAGTGTAGCGCGTCGGAGCGTCTTCCGGGTATACCCTCATCGGGTTGGGTACCAACAGAAATACTATTTCCGCGTTGCACCCTTTATCTCTCAAATCTTTTATCTTCTTCTCCATGCGGGTTTGAATAGCCGGCACTTCGCTGTCCTTGAGCACGTCGTCGCCCTCAAAACTCGCTAAAGAATCTTCGCAAAAGTACTGATGATTATATCCTACTATATTTCCGTATATACCGCCGTCGTCGAACAACGTGACGTCTTTCTGGGGCTTGACTATGAAAGTTGTTTCCTTGCTCGGCAGTTTCCCGTCGGTAATCGCGGTTAATTTCAACGTCGATACGCCAGTTTCGGCGAAAGGAATCTCAACGAAAAAATTCCCGAAATTAGAATTTGTCAGCCATTCTTCCGTCCCGCCCGTAACTCTGATTTTCGCTCCGGGTTCGCATGTTCCGGCGATGAAATAACTTGTGTTGAAACTGTACATATGCACGTCGACTATCGGCGTAGCCGTGACTGCTAAACCTGCAGATGCCTGAGTTGCCGCGGCTTCTGTCGTAAACAGATTAAAATCTATATCCGTTTGCGATTGGACGTTTACAACCTGCTCCGGCATATTGACGTTTGCCGCACTCGCCGTTGTTCCCTGTACTGTCTGCGCATTTCCAGTAAGACTTTCGGTCGCGTTGTTATCTAAAACTGAATTATCGCCGCTGTTTTGCAGCGTGCTGTTAAGCATGTTATTTATAACTTTTACGCCTATACTGTTATCCGTCGTAGCAAGCAATATCGCATAACTGCCGGTTGTCATAACTTTCGCGTTATCGAGGAGCGGTTGTTCTTCGGGAACATAAAACGCAATATTCCCATTGTTTTTTGTCTTCATCCTGCTGTCGAGCACTCCTTTTACGGCATCTAAATCTTTTACATCTTTTACTCTCAGTACATCGACTTCAAACACATGATTGCCGACCGGGGTATCCAAAGCGTAATCTAAAAGATAATCAAATTCAGGCACAGGAGCGTAAGCTGAGTTTATAAGCATACCCGCCATATTGGGGTCAAGATAATTTTGACTGCTTTCGTCAACTCCGCTGTAATAATATTGCATTTCAGGCATATCTGTCGCAGGATAAGCCGCGATAATCGCGTCGACGATTTCTTTTGGCGTATATCCGGCTCCTGTTTGCGCCGCACTTGAATTGCCAGAATTATTCTGCGTATCCTGAACGTTTCCGTCTGCTGACGTTTCAGCAGGATTAGGAGTGTTATCGTCCGTTTTGCATGAGGACAGCCCGAACATTGACAGTATGAAAAGACAGCAAAGAAGAAGTATGCATATTAATGTTCGGCGTATTGAAATTTTTTGCATAATATTTGTAATTTTTACCATATAATTTCTATTTTCCCATTTTTCTAAATTTTACTATATTAATTTATTTATATTAATTTACGGCTTAAAATTTAATTATACAGAACAGCGGGGATATTTCTTTCGTTTATTATATATAAGACGTAATCTGGATTTTGTTTAACAATGTCATTTAGCCTCCAGGTATAGTCCCACATAGGTGTGAAATATGCGGTTGAAAAGCGGTCGGTAATAAAAGCGTGCAGAGGACCTGCAAACGAATCCCTGTATATGTATACAGACGGGAAATTTCCGGTTAAATTCGTATGCGTCGTCTGGGCATCCTGTACTCTTGCATGAACTAAACGTACGCTGTTTCCGTCATATAAATCCAGATGATTGCCGGGCGGGTCGAAATTAAATTTTACAAACGCGCTCGTCTCTTTTAAGTCCGATAACTGTAAACCGATAGTGGCATACATATCGCCCCAATTAGATTCTTTATTATACGGAACAAAATCCGAACTTGGTCTCGGCGCGGCGTCCGGGAACTTCTGCCCGATATAACTCATAAGCGCGTTGTACCCAAGCATCGCTCCGTACTCCGTCCAGTGCGTGTCTGTCTTGTGAAACATTTTAAAATCGTCGTTTTTGTGTTGCATGAACAAATCCGTCAGATCGACGACCGTCGCGCCTGCCGCCGTGACCGCGCCCTCCCACTGCTGCCTCAACGTGACGCCTGTGTTTTCAGTGTAGCGCGTCGGGGCGTCTTCGGGGTATACCCTCATCGGGTTGGGTACCAGCAGAAATACTATTTCCGCGTTGCACCCTTTATCCCTCAGATTCTTTATTTTCTTCTCCATGTAGGTTTGAATAGCCGGCACTTCGCTGTCCTTGAGCACGTCGTCGCCCTCAAAACTCGTCACAGAATCTTCGCAAAAAAACTGATAGTTAAAACCTACGACATCCCCGTATAAACCGCCGTCGTCAAATAGTGTGACGTCTGTTTGCGGCTTGACTATGAAAGTTGTTTCCTTGCTCGGAAGTTTCCCGTCGGTAATCGCGGTTAATTTCAACGTCGATACACCGGTTGCGGCAAACGGAATCTCAACGGCGAAATCCCCGAAATCAGAATTTGTCAGCCATTCTTCTGTTCCGCCCGTAACTTTGATTTTCGCTCCGGGTTCGCATGTTCCGGCGATGAAATAACTTGTGTTGAAACTGTACATATGCACCTTGACTATTGGCGCAGCAGTCACTTCCTGCCCGGAAACGTTTTTGTCTGTCGTATCTGTTTCAGCTTTTGTTGTAAAGAGATTAAAGTCTATATCCGTTTCGGACTGGACGGTTACAACCTCCGACGGGACATTGTTTGCGGCGTTCGCCGTCGTTTCCTGCGCTGTCTGTGTGGTTGTTTCTGTAGGAATAACAGCGGGAGCAGATGTCGCGCTTGAACTGCCAGAATTATTCTGGGTATCCTGCACGTTTCCGTCTGCTGACGTTTCAGAAGCATTCGCGGCACTATTGTCAGTCTTGCAAGAAACTAGCGTAGACATTGGTAAAAGCGCAGAGCAACAAAGAAGAAGTGCGCAAAATGTGCGGGTTATTATTTTTTTTTGCCTGATATTCATAAAATTAATTATGCGAATTCCTCTTTTACAACTTTTATTACTTAATATAATTTATAAAGCGGGTTTAATCACAACGTCTTTGTTGACCATCTGGTTGAATACGAAATCCGGTCCGAAATTGAAACTGCCAGTTGCGTTTTTCAGATATTTATCGATAAACTGTCCTACGGAATAACTTGCTCCCGTAGCGATTAGATTACATCTGAACACCAAATTGTCGCCCTCTGTTGTTATTTCCATCAAACCCGGAGCAGGAAGCCCCTGATCTGTCAAAATTATGGCTTTACCGGTATAACTTGAATAATCTTCGCCGTCGGCTAACGTTACGATATTTAATGTAAGTCCCATTTTTTCCAGAATTGTGCTTTGCAAGCTCTGCGCCGCTGTAGTAGAATCCGCGTCACTGTTGCATACTATCGAATAATCGCTTATCGGATTGCTGTTTATATAAATATTTTTGATAGGATACTGCGCCATAATATAGTCGTGCAGAGTTGTATCCAACTGGGAGTTCAATATTTCGAATACATTGTCGCCCATAAAGTTTTCCATATTATATAAAAACAAAACGCGGCTTATATTTTCGTCAAATACGATTTTGGCAATTGAGCCTCTGAAATAACGCAGATCAAATATGACTAAATCGTAGTGATACGCAAGAAACGGAGCTACAGAGTGAGCGAAACTGTCTTTTATAATCAGTAATTTCGGGCGTTTTTCATCGGGAGCAAGCGCCTCGGGTTTTTTTGTTATATCTACTCTTGCGTTATTTCCGCCAATAAATGAACTGTACTTGTCTTTCACGTCAAGATATGAGCGGTCATAAAATCCGTCGAAACTTTTTCCCGTATCTACTATAGTTGTGACAAAATCCTCGTCGCCCGCGTATCTGTAATAATTGATTGTATCCGGCTTTATCCATTTCATACCGGCTTTCGACCATGTTGTACCGTAAAAAGAATCTGACGCATCTTCAATATTAAACGCGGACAACGGCTGAGGGTCAAATTTATCTTCCCTGAAAGATTTCAGTATTTCGCAATAAGCGTAATACGCTCCGAGAGTTGTCCAATGGTGGTCTGTCCTGTAATAGAGTTGTGTTTTATTGCCGTTGGCGATATTGCTGTCGATTATCTTTTTCAGAGGGTCCAATAAATTCAGACATTGAACGTGAGCTGTCATACCCGTCACAGTATTAAAATAGTTCCATAAATTTATTGAATTTGTCAACGGATATGCGCCGGGCAACTCGCCCGCCATAGCATCGACAGTGCGTCCAGCCACTGCCAGAGTGACAGGCACTTTCATCTGATACATAGTGTCGGCAAAAGTTGAAATATTGTCTATATTCTTCTGAACCTGGGCAAAGTCGGGATAAGGGTCTTTTGTAATAAGATAATCGTCTTTGCCGAGTATAACCCCGTCGTTTTCTTTTTTCTGCAGCGCGATTTCGGCTATTCCTTTAAGTCCGACAAACGTATCGCGCAACGGAAACTGGTCTTCGTAAAATTTAGCTATGCCGGCAGTAAAGTTGCCGTTTACCAAATTGTCCAAATTAAATTTATCCGGACTTGACGATATTGACGGAAATTGCTGCAAAGCCCTGTTTTCCTGGTCGGAAAAAGTCTTTTTCGGTATTATAAACATTGTGATTGCGAACCCAAATACTACAATAAGCAGGGTCGCGATTGTAAGTATGTCGAAAATCTTGGCTTTTCCCGCCACATTCATCTGTAAATCAATCAGCCGGGCTTGATCGGTTTTTTTCTCTGGTCTGTTATCCATAAATTTATTTACCTCTTATAAAATTTTAATAATATCGTCTTTACCCGAAAGTCGTGCGATTATATCTTCCGCAGTAAAATCAAGGAATTCTATAGCAATGTCGCGGTCGCGATTCATAACATTATCTTGCGCCGGCTCGTTTTTAACAACCGTATCAATAACCCAGTGCTTGCTTGTTTTTATTTCATCCATAGTTATATAATTTTTTACTTCATAATCCGGCGCCGCTTCAAGAACATCCGCAACATTTTGCTTAAATTGATATTCATGTATCGAAATTTCATAAGCATTTCCTATCTTTCCCCAAATATCTTTATATCCGCTGTTGTTTACCGAATCGGCTAAGTTTTTGCGGAAATCTGGTTCATTCGGGTTAACTCCGTTGTTTATCAAATGTTCCTCAAGATGTTTGTAGACATTAAGCAGATAAAGTTCATCAGCGAGCAAATGGACGATATAACCTAAATATAAATCTTTATCCCCATTTGCGTTCATATAATAATTTTCAATAAATTCATTAACTCTGTCGCGGAATAATTTCGCAACCTCCGGATATCCGTAGCCGTATGAGCGTATCCCCTCGCACAAATGCGAGCGTTTTTTATCTATTCTTTGATAATCTTTTTTTGCATGTATAGCGTCGGGAGCTATATTCCCGCCGAAAAACAGAGGGAGATTTTTTATAACATCGCCGCCCAAAATAAAATATATCTTATCCGCTATTGCAAGATGTGTCGCTGTGCCCGGCATAACTAATTATCCTTCCCATGAAATAAAGTTTCTACAATAAATTATATAAATTCGTTAAAATCTGAAATACAGGAACGGATTGTAAGATGAATCAACAAGATAGGCTATGCTGAAAATCAGTACGACGGCTCCGCCAGCGTATGCGGCGAGTTTGAATACCTGTGATTTTTCATAGAATTTATAGAACAGTTTTTTAGGCAACGGCGTGCATGCTATTATCATTATCACAAAGAACAGCAAATTGCGTGAAATATCGTATATGTTAATCTGCGACAGCGCAGTCCCAACTCCCCCGCCGCCGAACATGTTTGACAGATAGGTCGCACCCGCTCCGAAATCTTCGAAAACAAACAGCAGCCATCCGAAAAAAATAAAGAACAGAGCGTAAAAATGCTGGAAAAACGACGGAATTTTCGGAAGCAGTTTGAGCAGGAACGCTTTTTCTATAATAAGCAGGGCGCAGTAATACAATCCCCATAAAATAAAGTTCCAGCTTGCTCCATGCCAAAATCCGGTCAGAAACCAAACTATTAATATATTCCTGTAATTTTTAAATTTGGAGCAGCGGCTTCCTCCGAGAGGAAAATAGACGTATTCCCTGAACCATGTCGAGAGCGACATATGCCATCTGCGCCAAAAATCAGTTATACTTTTCGCTACGTACGGATAATTAAAGTTTTCGAGAAATTTAAATCCGAGCATTTTTCCTAAGCCCAGAGCCATATCGGA
>WQYZ01000110.1 GCA_009780985.1 Oscillospiraceae bacterium
CTTTTGTAATCATCTGTATATCCGAACCCTGCATAAATCCGTCGAATGGGTTATAATTGTCCATTACGCAGCCAACCTGATCGCTTTTGTCGATTTTGCCGTCGCCGTTCAAATCTTTGGATACGGACCTTGCTAATTGATCCATAGCGTCGATAGTCCATTTTCCGGCAAATACAGTGTCGTATATATTCGGCAGACCGTATGCCTGCTGCACCGTATTGTTGACGAACATCGCCACGCAGTTGCAGAGTAAAGACAAATTGCCGTCGCCGACCGCAAAATTCAGCTTATTGTCTATTGTCAGGTCGTTTACTATGCGCTGATTCCACCATGGCTGAGTAAAATCAACATAGGGCAGGTCGCTGAGGTTCATAAGAATTCCGTCGATGGAGAGCGTCGGTATTGACGCGGACCAGCCGGCGATTAAATCGTAAGACTGATCTCCCGCCGCTATGCTCGCGCGAATCTTAGTCATATCGTTGGCGTAATTCTGCCACCCTGAACCGACGATTACGTTTAATTTTATATTCAGTCTGTCCTCGACGACTTTATCCCTGTTATAGATTGCGTCGTTTATAATATCGCCGTTTTCGGTTTCCACGCCGAATTCGGGAACAGTATTATCGACATAGCAGTCGCCTCGCGTGAATAAATTCAGCGTCGCGCCGTTGAAGTCAAGATTCGCAGGCAGTGAATCCTGTATTTCCGTAGCAGCGTTAATATCCCCGGAAACGTCTGTCGGACCTGCCGCCGTTCCGGTTGTATTATTTGTATTGTTTCCCTGATTTGTCTTGCATGATGTAAGCATACCTGAAACAGGGATAAAAATCAGCATAAAAATCAATAAGAACGAAATAAATTTGATAGGCTTGATTGAATTTATCTTGGCTTTCATACCTTTTATATTTTCCTCCCGCTTTACTTTTTACTGCAATAACTCTAAACAGTCGAACATTGTATCGCTTGACGCTATAGTAAATAAACTCGTTTCACTTGTGTCAACTTTTATATTATCCGTGTAAGATTTGAGTTCCTGATCTAACGCTAAAGCTTTCATTTGGGTGGTGATATAATCTTTCCAGGTGCCCCCATTATCAATATTTACCGCTTGATCCGCCGGAAGAAGGTCTACTCTTTGAATGATATGCCATCCGTACGACGCGCTTTGGACTTTGCGGACTTCGCCTATTTTCATATCAAATGCCGCGGTTATAACTTCCGGTACAAAACTTGTGTTCTTGCTGATTGTATAACCGTCGGGGGATGAAGCAGTTCCCGGATCTTCCGACTGTGATGCAAAACTGTCAAAATCCGCGCCGCCTGCAATACTGTTATATATATCGTCGGCTTTCTGATTTCTCTGCGCAAGTTCGTCGGCTGAATAGCTTTCCGGATTTCCGTTGACGTCTTTTGTCCCGGGATTCAGAAGTATTAATATATGCTTGATTCTCACGCAGTTCTGCGTATAAAACTGATTTATCATGTCGTCCGTGATTTTAGTTTTCCCAGTTGACGGGTCGAAAAGATATGTGTCAACAAGTCCGCTCATTGTCTCGTATCTTTTTATCTGTCTGTATATAGATTCATTTATGCCGAACCGTGCGAGGGTAGATTCAAGCTGACTTGCGGAGCGGTTATAATTATTGTTTATCAGGTTTTTTATATTTACGTCAACAGTGTTAAGCTGCGATTTTGAGAGCGCAAGATTGTTATTTTTGCAGTACACGATAATTGCAAGCAGATTTTCTACAGACGTTTCGGCTTGCAGTTTAGCGTAATCGTCGTATGTTTTAACTCCGGGTATGCTGTTATCCGGATATGCCGTAACCCATATGCCGGGCACGTCGCTCATTTGTGTAGTGTCTGTAACACCCTGCGCGGAATAATACTGGTAAAGCATCATCGTTTTTGTATAACTCAAATAATAGTTGTATATATTTGACGAAATATCAGCCGTGATTCCGTTATATGTCAGGGACATAGCGGTCTTTCCCCCGCCGCCCGAGCACGAAGTCAACGCTGACGAGGTCAGCAAAACCGCGCATAAAACGGCAACGGCGGTCATTTTTATAAATCTTTTTAACATCATATAATCCCCTTAATATTATTTTACTTCGATTAATCTCTCAGGGCTTTGTCAAGCCATGTTTCACCTATGTCAAAGGCTTCGTAAAGCGAATTTTTTTCAGTATATTTAACAACATTATCTTTATTTTCCGCAGTTTTAACCGTGCTTTGAATCTGCACAAAAACTTTTGAGGCAATTTCAAGTCCTCTTTCTTTTTTCGTCTCCAATACTGTAAGTATCAGGATATACTTGTCTGAAACGTTTCCGTAACATATGGTTCTGTCTTTTCTGACAAGCGGCTTATCTTTATACGTCAGTATGTTCTCTTTAACCGCACTCATTATACTAAATATTACCCTTTCTTGACTTTTAATTTATTTTTAACTTAACAATATATTATTTTATATTATTTTTATCGCGAAATCGCGGCAGACCGACGAACAATATCCGCACAGCACGCATTTTCCCGCGTTGCAGACAGCCTGATTGCCGGCTGATATTTCAAGAGCTTTTGCGGGGCATATCTTCACGCAGTTTCCGCAGCCCGCGCACCAGTCGTCGATATGCAGTCTTTTTTTTGTATTATTGTATAGTTTGTAATATTCTTCGGGGAATTTGCCGGTTTCGAAAAAATTTACGTTTGCATTTACTTCGAGAACGCTTTTCATCCCGACGGCTACAGAATCTATAAACGGCTTGTCCAAGACAAAATTCAATGCTTCTCCCGCTTTTGAATACAGATTTCCTCCCCCGAGGGCTTTCATGGAAAAAATAAAAAAACCGCTTTGTTTAGCTTTAAGCAGAGCGGTCTCCATGTTGTCCAACGTCCCGATTATTCCCAATCCCGACATATTATACATCGGATGAATTACGTCTAATTTATAGTTTTTATTTTTATTTTCAGAATTGAACTCAACTGCGCCCAGAACCCCGTCCACGCAATGGGTCGATATCCCCACGGCTTTTATTCTTCCAGCTTCTTTCTGTTCAAGCAGATATTCCAGAGCATCCATATGTCCGTGAAGAGTGTGAATGCTCTCCTGTTCGTGGAGCATGAATATATCTATGTAATCTCTGCCTAATTCGTGCAAGGCTTCGTTTAACGCCTTCTCGGCGAGTTCTCTTGTATATGCGTATGTTTTTGTGGATATAACAACGCTGCTTTTGTCTATATTATATCTGTCAAAAGCGGCTCTGATGTATTTATAAGTCCCGTATAACTGCGCCGTATCGATAAAATTCACGCCTGAATCATAGGCGCGCTTTATAACCTCCGCGCCGTCGTTTAATTCCATATCCGACTGCAGATGTCCGATACACAGGGAACCGAAACACAGTTTTGAAACTTTTATTGTTTCTTTTTCAAGAACTATATCCCCATATGTCATTTATTCTTATTTTTCCCGGTCGCAATAGCGGGATTTATCTTCAAATAATGCTGAACCATAACTTTCAGAAGCTCGTCCCTGTCTATTTTCCTGATTTCGGAACGGGCGTTATTATAATTCGTAATATAAGTCGGATCTTCCGAAAGCAGATAGCCAACAATCTGGTCTATCGCATTATAGCCCTTTTCCAAAAGAGCATCGTAGACATCGGTCAAAGTTTTATTCATCTGCCTGTCCATCTCGTCTTTAATCGAAAAGACAATCGTAGGATTTTCAGGAATCTCAGCCATAAAAACACCCCCATAATTTTATACGATTTTTATTATCTTTATTATATTATAATATATTATATCTAATATTTCTATATTATTAATAAAAAACTAATTTTTTCTATTAAATGCGAGGATATATTGCAGGGGCGAAAGGCTGAACTTTGTTCAGCAGGCTCGCCCCTGCAAATTAAAGCCCTTGCGTTTGACAGTCGGTTTATTTCAATATTTCAGGCATAGCGGACAGCATATTGTCTATAAATATCCCGTAGCCTTTTGTCGGGTCGCTGACTAACACGTGCGTTACGGCTCCTATTATTTTCCCGTTCTGCATAATCGGCGAACCGCTCATTCCCTGCACGATTCCCCCGGTTACTTCGATAAGGTTCGGGTCGGTTATTTTAATCAGAAAGTTTTTTGAATCTGTAGAGTTTTTATAAATTTTCAATATATCTATTTCATATTCCTGCGGACCGGTTCCGTCTATGGTGCAGTATATAGTCGCTCTGCCTTCTTTTACATCGGAACGCAGTCCTATCGGAATCGGAGTGGCGTCTTCGGGGGAAACGGGCATATTGCTCAATATCCCGAAAATCCCGTTCTGCGTGTTTGAGAGAAGGGTTCCCATGTTCTCTTTAAATTTGCCTTTCAGTTCTCCCGGGAGTTCGGATTTGCCTTTTACGACGCTGTCGATAACGGAATCCACTATCGTTCCTTTTCTTAGAGGCATAAGATTTCCTGTGTCAACGTCGCATATGCCGTGACCCAGACCCCCGAAAGCGTTGTTCGACGGGTTTATAAAAGTGACGGTGCCTATTCCCGCGGTTGAATCCCTCAGCCATATTCCTAATTTATATTTATTGTCAGATACGGAAAAAGCGGGCTTAAGTTTTAAATCGTAGGTTTTTCCGTCGCGGGTAACAGTAAGGTCCATGGTATCCCCGTTGCTGCCCTCTATGATATTCGTGGCTTCCTCAACGCTGTTTACCGTAACCCCGTTGATTTCCGTAACTATATCAGAAGTTTTTATACCGGCGTTTTTCGCGGGATTAACCGTGCCTTTCTCTGTCTCTATGTCGGAGAGTCCGACGACGATAACTCCCTGCGTTAAAAATTTCACTCCGAACGGCATGCCGCCGGGAATAAGCTCCGTTTCCGGGAACAAACTGACCTGAACCTTTTTTATTGGTATAATCCCAAATAATTTCGCGGTATAGATGCTTTCGCCGTTATTATTGCTGTTACTGATGCTCAGGTTATCAGTCTGCGCGGAAGAACTGGAAACATACGGAGAAAGCGCGCTGTTATTAAATGCCGTCGCGGCGTTGTCATTTTTCAAACTTTCGGTATTATGTGAATCATTTGCGGAGTTTGACGAGTGTGATAGAAAAGAAAATAGATCAAGTATGCCGTAGTCCGTTTTTGAATATATTATGACGCCGTTTTTATTGAGATCATTTATGTTGAACGCGGCGACATGATTCGGCGTGATAAAGTCCATAATGCCAAAAAGTCCCGCAGTCAGTATAAACAGCGACAATATAAATGCCGACACAATTTTTGCCGCATTTAAATTTGAATTAAAATCCCGTTTTTTATGTTTTATATTTTTGTATTTCAATGTAATCCCAACCTTCTAATTCCTGAATTTTTAAAATTTTCTATTTTTTATGTGTTTTGTATTAATTTGCACAAAAAATAAAAAATTTATTCTTATTGCAAAAACTGTAAATTTTATATATCATCTTATATTTTTGACAAAAAACGTAAAATTTAACAGACGAACATAATAAAAGCTCAACATATTCGCATAAAAAGTGTTATGTTGAGCTTCGGTTATTTGATTTTATCTATATTTAGACATGCAATCTGCCAGTCGCTTTTAAGAACGCATATATGTTTTCGGGCGGAGTGCCCGCCTGAATTGCGTGCGATGGAGCCAGTATATACCCGCCGTTTTTTCCCAGCACTTTTATCCGCTCCAGCACTTCTTCCGTCACTTCTTCGGGCGTGCCGAAAGGCAGGGTTGACTGTACGCTCACACCGCCGTGGAAACTAAGCCTGTCCCCCGCTTTTTCTTTTAGTTCGACAGGATTCATTCCCATGGCGTCAAATTGCAATGCCTCTAAAACGTCGACGCCCATGTCTATCAGACCGCTTATTGCTTTCATCACTGCGCCGTCGCTGTGATAGACTATTTTCGCGCCGTATTCGTGAATCATTTTGTTAAGCCGCTTGTGATACGGCTTTATCATTTCCTCCCACAACGGCAGGGAAACCAGCAGATCGTTCTGTCCGCCAATGTCGTCGGCGGTAAACGCAAGGTCGATTTTTCCGTCCGCCGCTTCAAAAGCGCTGTGAAAATAGCTGATGAAAAATTCTGTAACTTTATTTAACAGCCAATGCGCATATTCTTTTTCAGTAAGCAGGTCGGCAAACATGTTTTCAAGCCCCCGCATATACCATGACGACTCGAATATATTGCCGTTTCCCAGCATAATCGCATAATCGCGGCTTTTATCGCGAGCCCTAATCTGTTCAATCTGCTCGGGAATCGCCGAAAAATCGAACCAGCCGGCATCCGGGAATATATAATTCTCAAGTTCTTCTATTGTCGTCAGACTGCTCAAAGGATAGTCGCTTATTTCCATATAAGTATCTTTTTGATTCATTACGGGGCTGCGCTTAACTCCCCATATATCTGTATATGATCCGTCCGGCATACCGATATTTCTGTTTTTCGGTCCAATATATTTCGGACCGACATGCCGGATATCCGACAGCGATTCAAGAAACGTATCAATTTCCCCAATATCGCGGCTCATATACTCGGCTAACGCTTTTTTTGCCGGGAAATTTATGCCAAATCCCAATGAAAATGGGACAATATCGGGTTCTTTATGCGATAAAGCTGTCATTACTCTTTCACGCGAAGTCATTTTATACCTCCGTTTTTTGTTTTAATGAAGAAAATAAATTTATATTTTTTATATCTAAGACGAGCCGCACCTTATTTTTTTGATAATTATATTCATCTTCCATGCCCTGCTTTGCGTTGCTGCACGTCGATGTTTCCGAATATCTTTGAAGTTCATGGACTTCTATTTCCAACAATTCATTTAGTTTTTTCAAGATTTCGCGCTCATTTTCATTCGTAATCATACTTTATACCTCTAAAATATTATTATAGTTTTTACAGTGAGTATTTAAACTACTCAATTATACCATAATAATTATATAAAATCAAGTATGAGTTTTTTAAATACTCAAATTTTATATAATTTTAGAGGAATAAAATGTTCAAACATAAAACAGCCGACGGGAAACGCAATATATGCGGTGAAAAAATTAAAAATCTGAGAAAAAATCTGCCGTCAAAAGTGTCCCAAAGAATGCTCGCGGAAATGATGCAACTAAAAGGTATTGATATTGATAAATCCGCGATAAAATGTATTGAAAACGGAACGAGATATGTTACGGATATCGAGATAAAAGCATTTTGCACCATTTTTTCGGTCAGTGCGGATTATCTAATAGAATAAATTATCTTGGCATTATTATATTTAACCCTTGCTTTCTATCAGCGTCATTGTCTTATCCATGCTTGCCTGCGCCTGAGCTTTCATTTTGTCGACTGTAGATACGACATTGTTGCCTTTGCCGCCGTCAAGAGAATCGCGTATAGCGTAAATCATGTTCTGCGTCCAGCCGTACGCAATTCCTACGTTAAAGTACAATGAATCTTTGACTATCTGCAGCATATTAATCGATTCATCGTCGCGCAGTCTTTTCTGCGACATGGTGACATCGAAAAATACCGGGGTTACGTCTTTATTGCTCAGATATGCCATAGCGTCCAGGATTACGCCTGTGCGCGACGTATTTGTGTTTGTCACCGGCACGACTAATACCGGGGTCTGCACGGTGACAGCGGTATAATATCTATCCTGGGTTTCGTCATATTTCGGCATCGGCACAATACCGAAAGTGTCGTCCATATTTCTGAACGAATCTGCGGCTTTAAGTTCGCCGCCCATCATAAGCGCGCGGCAGTTTCCGAATATAACTTCAAAATGGAAAAGCGAATTGCTGGCGTTTGCAGTCAGATATTCGCCCTTATCCTTTGTTGCCAGCATCTGGGAAAGTTTGTCGCATACGTTAAAAAACCGTTCGCTGTCAACCGCGAGAGACGGCATACCGCTGTTGTCTATAGATACGCCGCGTTCCCCCGACGCAGTAATCAAAGCCAGCGTGCCGTTTTCAAAAGAAGTGTATCCATACACAGTCGGGGCATTATCATCCCACTTGAATGACTGCGCGCCGTTGAGCTGTGCTCCGGCTTCCATATATTTGTAAAATTCATCATACGTCCACTTGCCGCTCTTAACAAGACTATACGGAAGGTCGAGACCTAATTTCTTCATCATATCTTCGTTTATATATATGCACCATGCGCATTGAAGAGGCATTATGTTTATATCGCAGAAAGCAAAATACAGGCTTTTTGAAGTTCCGAGCGCGCTGTCCTGTTTTATCGACTGATTCCACCATTTCTGGTCAAGGTTCAATTCGGGGATATCGCTCAAGTTATACAATATATTGTCTGTAACTAACGAGCCTATCGGAATCGACGAGTTGCATGGGACGTAAGCGGCGTCATATGCGTTGTCTCCCGCCTGCACGGCAGTGCGCAGTTTCTGGGAGCTGGTATCGACGCCTTCCGGTATTTCTTTTATGTTTACGTTGAATTTATCCTCAATCGTACTGTTCCGGGTGTATATAGCGTCGTCCAGTACCTCTCCAGTCATAGATTCATGCACAAGATCTGTATAAAATCCCCAGGTAGTTGTGGTATTCAAAATATTGAAATCCTCGCCGTTGCAGTTCAAATTGGGATAAACATAGTCTGTTTCGCCGGAATCGGATTCCGCCGCTGTTTCTGATGCGGCGTTGCCGTTTACATCTCCGGCGGCTGTCGTCGTCTGAATGTCTTTTTTTCCTGCATTGGCACTGTTGCAGGATAAAAACAATTGAGATACCATAACGCATATGACAATTAATGCAGTTAAACGCGATTTTTTCATTATAACTTTCCCCCCTGAAATTTAAAAATATTTAATAAATTCTTATTATTGATTTATCGCTGATTTTCTCTTAAAAGCTGCTGTTTTATATCCCAGAGATTTTTAGAAAGGTCTACATAATATGTGTGCGGATTCTCAAACCGCTTTACTTCGTCCCACAATAGATTGATTTGCTGTGCGCAATATGCCTTTATTTGTTCGAGGTTCGGCGGCGCGTACACCGATACGCCATTCCTGAATATGGGAACCTGAAGTTCTTTGACGATAAAATCCGTCAGAGTTTTCGTTTTCCATACGGCGTCAGGGTCGAAAATAGTATGCGGCGAATTTTCGCCGACTGTCTCGTCATATACGCATAGCTCGTCTGCAAGAGCCTTTCCGCTTTTTCTGTCAAAAAACCGATACAGTTTCTTAAAATGCGGGTTCGTAATTTTAGATATATTATCGCTCACCTTTATTTTAGGAACGATATTCCCGCAGTTATCTTCCACTGCGACTAACTTGTACACTCCGCCGAATGCCGCATCGCTTTTCGCCGTGATAAGCCGTTCGCCCACGCCGAAAATATCTATTTTAGCTCCCTGCATTAGCAGGTCGGCGATTAAATATTCGTCAAGCGAATTGGATGCCACAATTTTGCAGTCATGCAGTCCTGCCTCATCGAACATTCTGCGGGTTTCTTTGGACAGATAGGCAATATCGCCGGAATCCAGACGGACGGCAAAATTTCTGATTCCTTTGGGCAGCAATACCTCATTAAACGCTTTGATTGCGTTTGGAACGCCGCTTTTCAACGTATTATATGTATCCAACAGCAATGTCGCATTATTCGGATATAATTCGCAGTATGTCCTGAAAGCCTCGTATTCTGAATCAAACATCTGTATCCAGGAATGAGCCATTGTTCCGCTTGCGGGGACGGCATACATAACGTCGCTCAATGTGCAGGCAGTTCCGGCACAGCCGCCGATATATGCGGCTCTTGCGCCGGTCACAGCTCCGTCGACGCCCTGCGCCCTGCGGGAGCCGAATTCCAGCACGGCGCGTCCTCCGGCGGCTCTGACGATCCGATGGGCTTTCGTTGCGATTAAAGATTGATGATTCAAAGCTAGGAGCACAAAAGTTTCTATAATCTGCGCCTCTATTGCTGGGGCTTTCACAGTCATCAACGGCTCGTTGGGGAATACCGGCGTACCTTCGGGAATCGCATAAATATCCCCGGTAAACCTAAACGATTTCAGATACTCCAAAAACTTTTCGTCGAAAAGTTTCTTTGACCGCAGGAACTCAATATCTTTACTGTCAAAGTGAAGATTCTGTATATATTCGATTACCTGCTGAAGTCCTGCCGCAATCGCAAAGCCGCCGTTATCCGGTACTGAGCGAAAGAACATATCGAAATATACGTTCTTTTTATAAAAGCCGTTTTTCAGATAACCGTTGCTCATCGTAAATTCATAGAAATCACAGAGCATAGATAAATTTATATTTTTCATTGATATAATTACTCCCTATTGATTACATATATCTGCAGGCTTGACATAACATCCAAGGCGGCTTTGTTCAAACCGGCATCGTTGCTCGCGGTGCATTTTGCGTCGACAATTACAGGAGTTTCCGGCTGTGCCGTTTTGGCGAGCACGGCGTTGGATATTACGCAGATATTTGAAACAACGCCGACAAGTTCAATACTTTCAAACGTTTCCGTTTTAAGATACTGATACATCTCGTCTGAACCGAATGTGTTTTTGTAAAACCGTTTATCAGATTCCAAAAGCAGAGTTGCTATCTTACCATAGAGATTATGACCCGGCGTATCATGCAGGCAATGGACAACAGGAAGATTTCTGCCCTCCTGCGTATTTATATAATTTTCGCTGTGCGTATCAAATGTGAACAGCACTGTGCCGTTATCACGGCGGTACTCATTTATTTTTTCGGCAATATATTCTTCTAATTCCGCCGCCGCCGGGAATCCTAAAGCACCGGAGACAAAATCGTTTTGATAATCAACCACGATTAAACATTTCTTCATACTTAACTTTAACTCCTTTTTATGACTTATTATACACGATACGCAAGAGGAATACAATATTTTTTTGTGAATTTTCCATATATCCTATATATCACATCCTGTTGACAGCGCCAAAACTTTATGTTAAAATAAAGGAAAACAGAACAGTGATAAAAACTTGAAAAGGAGCGTAAAAATATATATGAAAAGTAAAATTTTGCTGACTGCGTTAATTTTATGCTTTGTATTTTCGTCGTTTTCATGCGGTGTAAAACCAAATACCGGCGCGGCGGACGTAAACGAAGTCAACAGCGAAATCGTCGAATCGGACGATTCCGGCGATTATCTTCCAACTTATAATTATGAGTACTCAGATACGACGGATAATGTAAGCGATTATGATTTCGGGGGAGTTCAGGTGTCGCAGGATTATTTCTCAAAAAGAGATTATGGAGGCTTAGATTTTGTAATTCTGACAACCTCTCAGGGGTGGCAGGAGAACGACATCAACGCCGAGCAGGAAACCGGTTATACAATCAACGACGCCGTATACAAACGAAACAGGATTGTCGAAGACAACTATAATGTCAAAATAAAATCGGCGGCATTTGACGATGCGGCGACTGAATTAAGAAAAGTTGTAAAATCCGGAGATCCGGCATATTCCGCGGCATTTATCAGCCTCTCGGATTGCGCAAGCGTAAGTTCGCAGGGTTTTTTCTGCGACCTGAATAAAGTGCCGTATCTTGATTTATCACAACCGTGGTACGGTCAAAACGCGAATATACAATTATCGGTCGGCGATAAACTGTATATGACTTTATGCGATATTACGGTCAGAGATAAAGACGATACAAACGTGTATCTGTTCGACAAAATACGTCTCAACCAATTAGGACTTGATAATCCGTACACTTTAGTCATGGACGGCACATGGACTTTAGATAAGGCGGCTGAAATGAGCAAATGCTGCTCAGTAGACATAGACGGCGACGGAATGATGACTTCCGCCGACGGATACGGCATAGCAGGAGACGCGCAGTGTTTATACAACGGGCTTATCTCGTCGAACGTTCAGATTATATCAAAAGACAGTTCAAATTATCCTCAATATGGCGGTATTGACGACAAGGCGACAGCCGCGCTCGAAAAACTTGGGAACTTGTTCGGGGATAAAGCTACTTGTTATCTATGCAACCCAGGAGAAGATTTTGACGCTGGATTTACAGAGAACAGATTGTTATTTTATGACACAGCTTTGGGGAAAGCGCAGTCTTTCAGAAATTCGGATACGGATTTCGGCATACTTCCCCCGCCGAAGTCAGACACAACGCAACCGCCTTATATCAGTCCCGTGATGCCGTCGGCGACTGCGCTGTGCGTGCCAGTAAGTGTCGGGGATGCAGAAAGAACCGGGACAGTAATCAACATGCTCTGCGCAGAATCGAGAAAGTATGTTATGACGGCTTATTATGCTGTAACGCTTGAGGGGAAATTTTCCAGAGACACTGATTCAAGCAATATGCTGGATATTATATTCTCGTACAGACAATGCGACATAGGGAATATTTACAATTTCGGCAGTTTGACGGACATATTTGCAACCGCGGCAAACAGCGCATGGGAATCGGGGGAATCTGTTGTAAATACTGTGCGCGACGGACTCAATATATCCGGCGATCCGCTGACAGAAGCCAGCGTAGTCCGAAAATCCATAGATAAAACTATAACAATGTATCAGGCTTTGGAATAAGAAGAACTCAGTGATTTTTCTAAAGCCCTCTTTAGCAAAGAGGGTGGCACGCGAGATGTCAGTAAATACCTGTAATATAACATTAAAACCGCGTGACGGGCGTTTTGTTCTCCCATTCCGCATACAAATCAAATTTGACAAAACACCCGTCGCTTCGCGCCACCCTCTTTTCTAAAGAGGGCTTTGGTGCGGCATTATTTTCGCTTTTTCAATTATAAAAAATTTTTAAATTTCTCACCAACAGTTTTTATTATCGCGTTACTTTATATATAGAATCGATTCAAAAAAATAACATGCAAAGGAACGGTGATAAATATAGATACATTCAATTCTCAGTTTATTGATGAATATTCAAAAAAGATTCTCGCTTTCGCCTATGATAAAACCTGCAATATATGTGACGCCGAAGATTTGTCGCAGGAAATCTTGGTTTCGCTGTTTACGTCAATACCCAAATACAGCAAAATAGAAAATATGGACAGTTTTGTCTACACAATCTGTTATCATTGCTGGTCGAATTTCTACCGCAAAAATAAAAAGCATTGGCGTAACGCAAATATTGACGATGTGAATTTTATGGACCTTTCCGACGATTGCGACGTTCAAGAAGAAGTTGAGGACGCTGTGTTTATCGGGAAGATGAAAAATGAAATCTCATATCTGTCAAAACTTCACAGGGATATTATCACTATGACTTATTATGACGGCAAATCGAGCAGTCAAATATCAAAAGAATTGAACATATCGGATTCCACCGTTCGCTGGCATTTAGTTGAAATAAGAAAAAAACTGAAAGGTAGAATTGAAATGAATAATAACGAAAATTTAAATTACAAACCGATAGCGTTAAAAGCATTTTGGGCTGGTCAGACCTTTAAAACAATGAGAGGAATCGGACAATACAGGCTTGTTGACAATATTTTATATGTATGCTATGGAAAAGCATTGACTATTGAAGAAATTGCACAGAAATTATCAGTTGCCGCCGCATTTATTGAGCAGCACATAAACGAGCTTGTCTTTATGGACGACATGAAAGTCGTGGACGGAAATAAATATCAGACAAATTTCTTTATAAGAACTCGGGAATTTTTAGAAATCGCTGAAAAATATAATTATGATAATACGAAAAATAAAGCCGAAAGATTATACGAAGCGGTTGAAAAGAGATACGGCGATATAAAAGCGGTAAATTTTATCGGCTCCGACTTTGACAAAGATTTTATGCTATGGACTTTTATACCAATGTTAATCAGCAGATTAGAAAACAAAGCCAACAATATTATAAAACAAAAGAAAGAATATTTTTATTGTACGCCAAAAAGAAAAGACGGCACCGAACATTGGATACGCGCTTTCCTGCAAGAGGACGGTTATATAAGCTCTTTACCGGAAGAAATAAAAAAATTCGGCGCAAAATTAGACTATCAGGCGTCAGGCATGACTACTGACGAAATATCCTCATTTCAGTTTATTTCTTATGCGACTGAACAGACCGGCGGAAGAAATATATTTTGGGGAGACGAATTGCAAAAAATCATGCATATAGCCGAGATAATCAAAAATAACCTTACACCCGATAAATATGACAAAATGCTCATATCAACATACGCTGAAGCAGGTCTTGTAAAAGTTGACGGCGACAAAATCCAAATGCTTATACCGTGTTTAAAGAAAATTGAATACGAAAAATTAGATAAAATTTTGCTCGAAATAGAATCTGAACTCGGCGACGATTTCTTTGTCGGTTATATCGAGGGATATATGAAAAAAGTGAAAGGTCAGGCTCCCGATTTCCTGCCCGACAACGAGAAGAATTATATAGCGACAGGCATAACCAGTATTGCCGCAGTACCGTATTATTTGACGGAACGCGGCAAACTCCGCTATCCGACAGACGAGGAAGCAAAACGGCTCGGCATAATTATATGGGAAAGAAAATAATCGCAGAGATCGGTTCACAGCAAGCTGCGAAAAATTAACTCCAAGAGATTAAAGAAATACCATAAAAAAATACAGAAAGTTATTGCAATTTTATTTTTTTATGATATAATATTCTTGTAATATATTAAAGCAAATGTTTATAAACCCCCAAAAAATCATTAATTTTAAGGAGATTTTAAATATGGATAAGTTCTTTAAACTCAAGGAATCCGGCACAAATATCAGGACGGAAATCATGGCGGGTCTGACTACTTTTTTCACAATGGCGTACATAATTTTTGTAAACCCAAGCATTTTATCTGAGACGGGAATGTCGTGGGACGGCGTATTTGTTGCCACGATTATCGCCGCAGTAGCGGGAACTCTTGTCATGGCGTTGGTTGCGAATGTTCCGTATGCCACAGCTCCGGGGATGGGGCTCAACGCGTTCTTCACTTACACCGTATGCTTCGGTTTGGGCTTTAAATGGCAGGAAGCCTTAGCGATGGTATTTATCTGCGGAATAATAAACGTAATTATCACCGTTACAAAAGTGCGCAAAGCGATAATCAGGGCAATACCCAAAAGCCTGCAATTGGCTATCGGCGGAGGAATAGGTCTCTTTATC
>WQYZ01000111.1 GCA_009780985.1 Oscillospiraceae bacterium
AAAGTCGCGGGCGCGTTCGGCATCCGCACAGTCTATCATTAAATCGCCGATTGTTAAATCCGGTATCATAAATTCTAACTCCTAAAACAATTTAATATTGATTGATTGTTAGTCATATACAATAGTCTATGATTTTATCTATTAATACGCATTCTGACATTCACAATTTCTTTTCCCTTTATTTTGATAACACACGTATTTTGTTTTACTGTTATTTCATCGTTAGGCAAATCAGATTCGACCATGTTCGTCAGGTTCGCGGCGGTTATTGTGCAACCCGTAAAAGTGATCGCGGCTCTCTGTGTTTTGTTTGAAACATTCCATAAACGCACAATATAACCCCTGCCGTCTTCAGCCGTTTTCCAGTTAAGAACAGTAACTTCAGGATTATCACACTCCAGAAATTTTCCGCACGGTTCGAATATTCCGTCCAGCGATGTTCTGTCGGTGAATATTATTGACTGCGGTATTGATACCTGCCAGCCCCATTTGACAGCGTCCGAATCGCTTATGACGCCATTGCCCGATGTGAGGAAGTATCTGAATACTGACAGACCCGTCTGTGAAACCGAAAAATTCGTGCCGAAATTATTGTTGAAAAGCTGCGAAAAAATCCAGCCTTTTTGTTGATAATCTGTTTCTATTTGAGGTTCGTGCCGGAAACTGCCGTCTACAAAACAGCGGTGAGCGGGAGAAACATACCCCTGCCATAATCTGCCGAATCCCGCCATTGCGGCATCGAGGCTGCTCCACAGCATATAATAATCGCCGTCCTGTATGCGCGCCCAGTTTTGCACAGCGATAATGTCGGAGTACGCGCCCGGAAGATAATCTTTCGCAGGTTCTATGACAGATAGTGCGGATTCGTATCTGAACCGCGGATTATCTGCTTTGAGCGGGAACGCTATATGCGCGTTCAAAAGAGGCGTTGGGTCTTTGAACGCGCTTGTTTCAAAACATATATTTTTTATTCCGGCATACAACCGGATATTATGCCGTATAACCGGATGTCCTAACACGGACGCTTCAATATGTATTTCCGCGTATGTATTTTTTTGCACTACTGTAAGTCTGGTTCTCGTATCACAATAATCTTCTTCACAGGAATTTTTATCGCGGACGATAAACCTGTAAAAATCCCCACCGTTCGGGTCGATAAGCTCGCGTTGCGCCTCTTTGTCGTATATGCTCACAATCCGCATAGTTTCTGCATTTGCCGTAATTCTGTAATACTCGTTTTCGATTGTGTTTTCTGTGTCTTCAATCGTATAATTTATGTTCGAATCATCTCTCAAACACAATCTGTACGCTTTATATCCGTGCGCAGGAATATCGCTTGCGGTGAAACATATGTTATACCGCAGGATTGACGGGTTTTCAAAACCGCCGTAGCGGTTTGTTCCCTGACCTAACCCCACGCGCTGAGGTGCGAAATCGACAGATTCGAAAACGTCGTTCAGTTTCACCAAATCATAAGGGACGGTTTTGCCAGTCGTTTCATCAATCAATTCGAATTTGCCGTCAATACATGAATTATTAGCATAAACATGCCAGCGGTAGTCAAGTGCTACCCCTTTCAGTGTATCGCCCGTATCGTGCATTACGCTCCCTGTGCCGTCCATTTCGCGCATATTCACAGCCATCGGCGCAGTCAGCGTCCATGAGGTTTGATTGAATACTACGAGATATGTATCACCTGCTTTAAGTTTCAGTTTGTCGGCTATATGAGCCATCGACTTGTCGCGCACTTCGGCGGCGAACGCCTCGGCTCTGAAAGCTCGCAGGGCTTTTTCGTACTCGGACGCGCGCACTGCGGGACCTGCGGGGAAATGGTATCCCCATGTATGTTCGTCATACAGTATTGATTCTTCGTATGCCTCGTTGATTCGGTCATGCTGATAAACATAGTTTGTGTGCAGACTTGCGGCGGAAGCGAGTTTTTCCGCATTTATGAGCGAATTGTGGTTGTGTCTGTTTACGGATGTGGGAATTGCGGTTGATGTGGAACCTGACGGGTAGTCCTGCCCCGGAAGTTCGCCGTGCCATACAGGCAGATTATCAGGCAATATTTTTGAAAAATCATCGTAAAACTTCGCATTTGTACTGCATATCAGACGCGGGTACGCCCATTTTTCGTTCCATTTCCGTATAGTATCCGCGTATGTTTTTATATACGGCGAATTGTCGCGGTTGCCGCCACCCACAGGATAACGCAGAACAGAATACGGATAACCGTTCGCAGTTATTCTGTCAAGCTCGCTTTCGAGATACGGTAATGTGCCGTGAATATCTCCGCCGCACCCCTGATTGTTGCACCAAAAGAGCACCCGTTTTTTCGTCGGCGTTTCCCACCAGAACGCGCCCGGGACATTATCGCGCCCGAAAATCTCTTTTTCATTCCAGAATGCTCGGAATTTCATATCGCCCCAGCCGTAGTACAGCGGCAATCCGGGGCAGAAGAGCTTTACGCCGGTATCTGCCAACACTTCGGACAGCCCCCAACTTATGCCGGGTACATCGTTGTGTTCCGCGCTGATTACGGTAATCCCATAACGGCGGCTCAACTCCGCGCTTTTATACGCCGTTCTGATGAGCGTTTCATGACCGCATATCTCGCTTATCATGTTGCCGTAAAGCGCGGTCATCTCGAATTGCCCGCTTTGAAGCAGACGTATCATCTTAGCCTGTTGTTCCTGACCCGCGCTTTTGAAAAAGCTGTCAAGCGACCATGTTTGCTCTATGACGATTCTGAATTTCGCGTCGTCTGGGTATAACTCGGTCTGCTCCGCATGGGTTATTGCCTCCGCTAAATTTTGAGCCTGTTCTTTCCAGACGTTGGACGCAAGATCTGTATATCCCAAGTCGTGGTGAGAAAGCTGTACAACATGTACTACCCAGTGTCTCGGAGGCGAAACATCGATTTCACGGCAATCCGCCTGCGCTTCTCCGCAAGTTAATTTGAACAGCACTTTTCGCGGTTCGGGTAATTCTACGATAAAGAATTCTATTGCGTTTTCCCCTTTATGTAAATCGCACTTCTGCCGCCCGATAAACACGCCGTCATATTCGGCTGTGATTTCCGCACCGTTGAAATTTCCTGAACTGTAAACAATAACCCGTATCATCTGTTCCAACCCGTCCGCGCATTTTCTTAAAAAGACTCTTGGATTTATTAATTTTATCGTACATTCGACCATAAACTATTCCTCCGTTAAAACAACGACAGCCATATCAAGCGGGTCGCATGTGACGGAAATAAAATCCGCGCTCCACGATACTTCACCGCCGTAACTGTCAAGATATCTGAACTTGCCGTCGATTGGCAGTAAAATTCCCCGAATTTCGTTTGTCGTATTAAATATTATATACGCTTTTTTGCCGTCCGCACAGCGTTCGCGTATATTTACGCCGTTATTGTCCGATGATTTTATATCCGCAAGCGATAACAATTTTTTCGCAAAAATATTCGATGCGTCGTTTCTGTACGCTGTGCCGTTGTGCCCTATATATGACCCTATAATTACAGCTTTGCCTTTTACAGCTCCCGCAGTCATGCCATTATGCGAGAGTATTTCACTTGCTCCGTTCAACTCAAAACATTGAATATACAGATTTGTAGGTAATTTATGTCCGTCAAAAATCCCCGTACCCGTGAACTCAGCAGGGTCGAGATACTCTCCCCACGTGCGCGGGTTTGGTGTAAACCGGTGCTCATATCCCGGTTCGCTTACCATTTGCAGAGATTTATGTTTAACTCCGAAAACGTCGCACATCGTCATCTTACTGCGTCTCGTTAATCCGTGCTCGTCTACTCTGCCCGGCGTAGCTTCGCTTACAAGCATACCGCCGCCGCTGACGTATTTTTCGAGATTTGCCGCCGTTTTGTCAGACATGAACACAGGAAATGGCAATATGAGCAGCTTATAATGGCTTATATAGTCTTCTCCGAGTTCTTCGGAGCATACGAAATCAATGTTTACGCTGTTGTCGAACATGTATCTGTACCAGCCGCGCATAGAATATGCCAGTCCGTCGCCGCCCTGCGCAAGCCGCGAACAACCGTTATAATTATCTTCATCAACTATGATTCCGACTTCCGCTCTCTGTTCTTTCGGCGTATTAAACAGCGCGGGATATTTATTGATAAACCCGGAAATATTTTTGACTTCCTCAAGCCTTTCGTTTGTATCGCCCTCGTCGTCAAGCAGTGAAAAACCGTTCATTTCACCTGCCATTATCTCCGCTCTCGTCACCCAGAACGATATACCCGTGACGCCTGAGCTGAATAACCCGAACATCCAGCGGCGTATATCCTGCCTTGATGGTACGCGTCCCAAGTGAAAACCTGTGCTGACCGGTCCGCCCTGTAGCTCTGCCGCCCATGTATGATTGCCGAATTTATTCATCGAGCGCAGGAAATCAAAATTCATGCAGATATTGTTGAATGTCTCAGCAAATAAAGCGTCGTATTTATCGAGCCTGCCGTGTTCGTCATATTTGCGGTCGTCCCTGCTGTCGCCTGAACCCCATGCCGGATATGCCGATGAGCCGAGGAAATCCTGACATCTTGCATATGTGTAGTCCTGACTTGACGCGAACGCCGGAGACCCTTTGTGCGCAAATACTGGTCTGTGATGTATATCGTGCGCCTTTATGACTTCGCAGCGTTTTTTCAGCACATTTCCGACTTGTATGTGATTCATGAAATACTGCCATTCAAAGTCCATCGGCAGACATGACGTGCCGTTTACTCTGTCGGGCATAACATATTTCCAGTCTGAGTAATTCGTATATAACGCCTTATTGAAAGTATCCAAATCCCCGTATTTTTCTTTTAGCCATGCGCGGAAAAAATTTAACGTATTATCGCAGTAACATACATGCTGACCCGCATAACTCTCAGCCCAATAACCGATTTCCTGCCATGTGTTCCAGATCACTATATTTTCATGTACGCTCAATTTATCGACAAAACGCGCGGTAAAATCAAGCTGCGCCGCCATTGCGCCGGGGTGATCGTAGCACGGACCTGGTTTGCCGTCTGCGGGCAACGTGTACTGTGCCTGATATGCCACAGGCAGAGCATTGCGCCCTATCATGCGGCAGTCGGGGTATTTATCCCACAGCCAATTTGGCGCTTGCTCGTTTGTAAATCCAATATATACTCCCATATCGAGTTTCGCCGCATGTTCGATAAGCTCCTCATATGCCTCTGTATCTATTTTACCTTTTGTTGATTCGTCAAGTCCCCAATGTGTCTGTATTTTTATCAGATTGAATCCATGCGATTTCAAGACTTCCATATCATGTTTCATTTCGCCCATGGGCGGCATAGGTTTTCTGCACAAATGCGAACCGATTGGAAACTGCGTGTAAAATTTTTCTTTATTCATGGTTGTCATTATCCTTTCTTCCACTTCATTACAATCGCTTCACAAAATCCGCCGCCAGCAGAGGTTATCTCATACTTGCCGAACGAAGCGGGAATTATCGCGCTCTGAAACAACTCTATATCGCTTGTGTATTCGGGATTGCTTTTACTGATTATGATCGCCTTTTTGCCGATTGTAAGGGTTATTATGTTCGCGAATTTACGCTCTGTGTCATATTCAGCTTTTGTGTAGAAATGGAAACGTTCGATTTCAAACGGCATCTCCGGCACGCTCGCGTAACGGTCAAACTTGTAGTCCCTCGTCCATTTCTCCACTTTCGGGCGCACAAGCAGGTTCTCCTTCACCCACTGCTCACGACGCCACTTCTCGTTGTCGAAACTGTGCTCGATGTGCATCTTCATCGGACGCGCCGTCATTGTCTTGCTCTCGTCGTCCCAACTGTTGCGGGCAAAGTCATATTCAAAAAAACTGTACTCCGTCGCCGCAATAGAAGGACAAGTGTCCATTTCGAGCACCATCTGATTTCCCCCGTGCCCGTGCACCGTGCCCGGCGGTATCAAGTACAAATCGCCGATGTTTGAGTCCCACACAGATATATACTCCCGCCAATTCTCTATCGGTTTGATATTTTCGGAGTCGCGGCAAAACGCCTCCCACTCCTCAAGGTCGGCTTTTTCTTTGTACCCCATCATCGTACACGCTCCCTCGTATGCTTCGCAGATATAGTATGTCTCGTACCTGCCGAGAGGTTCGTTGAAATGCCGTTTCACATAGTCTGTCGAGGGGTGGTTGTGTATAGGCATAGCAGTCCGTTCCATCGGCGTTTTTTCTGGGAAATAGCCGTCGTCAAGCCACACGTCCATAGGAAACAGGTGCGGATATGTTTCCGCAAGATACTTACCCAGAAATGCCTCCTGATACTGCATCAAATTCAACATGGGCATTTCTACCGTTTTCGTACCGTTGACGCAGACAATCATGCCGAGTTCGGGTCCGGCGAGTTCGTTCCACGCGTTGCACTCTAACCCCGGAACGCCGAATAAGTCGCGGTAACGGTACGCTCCCCACGGTCCCGGCTGATAGATTTTGATTTCCTTAACGGGGTATTTGAGCGTTTCCCGTATCACCGTATCATATGTATTCCGAGGCATCATTTTCAATTCGGACGGTTTGATTGCCTCAACCCAGTAGTCCATTTTGTCTATTATATAGCTTTTCTGCCTGTCTAAGAGATAATAGTCGCAGTAGTAATATTCTTTCCAGCCGTATTCAGTATCGGGCGAACTGTACCCGAACGGCACAAGCTCCCTGTCCCACATCTTCCACAGCACTGGCTGACGCGTTATGTCAAAATATATGATAATATCTGTATGTTCCGCTAGCATTGGTGTCGACGCGCCGTACCCGTATATAATTATGTTCCCTGTATTCCCATGCAATTTTTCAGATAATTTATTTATTTTATCTTTTTCGAACAAGTCCTCTATTTTTCCGTCGCCGTTGACATAACCGAAACCGGGGTCGTCGGTGATGTTCTTCTGCTTGTACTCTTTTATCTCGCCGATAGATTTGTAATATCCGCTCATATCGATATACGATTCAATAATATTATTCGCGTCAAACTGCTTCAGTGTCGATATGATTTTATCCCATTCCACCCCGTACCAGCCCTCGAACGCCGCCGTGACCGGTCGGACAAGCTTGGCAGATTTTTCGTTTATTGCTTTTATAAATCCGGCATATACGGCATTACTGTCCGTGATTACATTGTCGCAGTATTCTCCCGCTATAGTTATGATGTTTTCCGCGTTTCTGCGGTCTTCATATAATGGCATATTTTTTTCTCCAACACTTATATTATTTTATTCTTATATCTTTTACAGACGCGCGCTCCATAAGTTTATACGTTTTGATTTTCACGGACTCTGCAGTTTCGCCTTTCATCATGCTGAACAGCAAATCGAATGAAATATAACCCATCTCTTTTTTGTCTATATTTATCGTAGTCAGCGGCGGATTTATATACGACGATATGAGTATATCATCAATCCCCATGAATGATATATAATCAGGTATTTTATACCCGCGTTCCGAAGCACACTTTATCGCTCCCACAGCAAAAATATCGTCAGCGCAGAATACGGCGGTTGGGATATGTTCGCTGTCTATGATTCGCGCCATACACTCATACGCCGAAGCCTCGTCTGCCGCTTCGGATTGTATCCATTCAATCGGTATATTCTGGTTTATTTCCGATATTACGTGCCTGTAGGCGTTACATGTCTGAAAATAATACTCGGGAAGATACTGCGAGGTTATGAGAGCTATATCCGTATGTCCCTTTGATATGAGATATTTCAACGCTGTTTCCGTGAAAAACTCATTATCAGTTGTGATGGTTGTATGACGGGGTTCTGCATTGTAGGCATCAGCTATGACAAACGGCACTTTCTGCCGCTCAAGTTCATGAAGTATATTCAGCGCGCCTGACTGGAAAAATATAACGCCGTCGGTGCTGCCGCCCAAAAATTCAGGGGGTATCTTGTCGTCGTCCGACAAACTGCATATAGACAGCGAATACCCGCACTCTTTGCACTTCTCCAAAACAGCTTTTGTTATGTCAAGATAAAACAGGTTGTCAAACGGCGAAGTCTCGTCCGGCGAAGCAACGGTTATCATATAATTTTTGCCGTTGCTTAACCTGCGGCTGTTTTGGTTGGGCGTATAATTCGTCTCTTTGATTATCTCCAGTATCTTTTTCCTCGTGGTCTCGCCTACGCTACCTTTGCCGTTCATCACATACGACACACTCGCTTTGGACACGCCTGCCATAGCCGCTATTTCTTTTATTGTTAATTTCATTTTTCCCTTTTCATATTTTAATATTATATTTTTCTCATCATTCAATGTAATTTTCTGTATATATCAGCCGCTTCAATCATGGCGCGGAAATTTTCCGGCTTCACTGTCGGATTGATTTCGCTCGATGACGCTATCATCATACCGCCTGTTTTAAGCGCGTCGGTTTCGGTTATGTGCCTGCCAACCTCCGCGCGCGTCTGCTCGGGAGTGCCCCGTTCCAGTAAGTCGACGCCGTCAACGCCTCCTGCCCATACCATTTCGGGATACTCGTGTTTCAGCCCCACTATATCCATTCCGCAATTCGGTTCGAGACAATAGAAACCGTCAACTCCGCACTCGATAAGAGCCGGAATTGATTTTTTGTAATTGCCATCGCTGTGATATATCACATAAACGCCGTTGTCGTGCAGAATTCTGGCGAGACATTTCACATACGGGAAGTGAAACCTGTTCAAAAAGTCAACGCTGAATATGGGTCCCTGTTTTGTTGCGAAATCCTCAGCAATCAGCACCACGGGCGTAAATTCGGCATACACGGCTATATTTGCTCTGCGTAACGCCAATTCTGCAGAAACTTCCATATACTCCTCCAGTATATCAGGGTATTCGAACTGGAAGTATGAGAATATTTCTAACCCCATACGGTCATACGCTTCGCAAAAACCCGTACCCGTTATATCAATGATAACCGTTTCACCTGCGAGAGCGCACATATACTGCATATATTCGCAATATGATTTACGGTATGAAGCGACATCAAACTTTTTGACTTGGCGCGTTAGGTCGCCGATATACCTGCACAGCCATTCTTTTGCGCCGTGTTCGTCGGAAAACGGGCGGCTCACATGCCATCTTGTCCAGTTGTCGTTCTGATATACAAAACCGTATTCGTCCGTATATCTGTCAGTGTCGTACGGGGTATAAAACGGGAAACACGAATCGAGCGTCACAGAAATTGTCCTGCCAATATCTTCTGCTGTGTAGTCGAATCCCTCTATGTGTTTCCCCGTATACATCGAAATCACACCCGGATTATAACTCAACTGGTCGTGAAGCGCGACCCTGTCTACTTCCTGATGACGCAACGTCCGTAAAACTCTCTCCTTTTTTGTAAGTTCATCTTTCTCAAATATCTTTATCATTATATTTCCTCCAAAACAGCTTAACCGGTTAATTTATTATATCATATATTTCTTTATTTGTCAACATTAGTAATGTAAAAATTATATATTTTATCAATGAAAATTGTGAAATTTTATGAAAAAATAATTTTGAGGCTGTGAAAATATTAGATTTTCAAAAAGAATATAAAAATTGCCATAAATTCAACTAAAATCACTTGAAAACACGAAAAATATTTGATATAATTTATATAATCATATTTTTATATTGAAAGGAGCAAAAATTATGACTTCGCGCGAACGCGTTATGAACGCTTTAACTTACAAAAAAGTTGACAGACCGGCTGTTCAGTATTACTACAGTCCTGTCGGATATTATGAACACGGGGAAAAATTAAACGATTTATATGAAAAATACCCCGGGGATTTCGACAGGTTTTCACGCCAGCCGGTACCCTTTCTTCCTGCTGAAAGTTTTGACCAGGACGGACGTTATCACGTATTTGCAAAAGACGATTGGGGAGTTATATGGGAATACAGGGTTTATGGAATGATGGGTCACGCTATGGGTTTCCCGATAAAATCTTTTGAAGATATGGCAGAATATAAATTTCCGCCTCTGCCGGATTATACTCGCGGCAATCAGGCCTTCAACGGATTTAAAAACTGGATTTCCGGTTATAAAAAAGATTTTTTCGCGCTTCTTGGCTCCGGCGCGGCATATATGGAAAAAATATCGGCGATACGCGGATTTGATAACTTTTTGATGGATTTGTATGACGATTCTGCCGAAATAAATAATTTTATGGACAGGATAACCGATTATTATCTTGAAAATATACTCGCGTTAATTAAAGCGGGAGCGGAGGGAATATCGTTCGGCGACGATTACGGCACACAGAACGGTTTGATTTTATCTAAAGATTTGTTCCGGCACGCTATAAAGCCGAGGCTTAAAAAACTGACAGAGCCGATAAAAAAAGCCGGATTGCATATACATTTTCATTCGTGCGGACGCGTTCTCGAATTATTCGACGATTTCAAAGACATAGGGGTAAACAGCGTATGGCTTCAAATGCCTGTTTATGACATGGCCGAATTGCGGAACGCTTGCCGGGAATATAATTTTTCCGCCGCACTTCATCCGGACAGGGCTGTCACAATGACACGCGGAACGCCTGAGGACGTACGCGAACTTGTCTTGAAAATAAACGAAGTATTCAAACCCAAAGACGGCGGCTCATGGTTTTATGTGGAAACGGATACAGGTTTCCCGTTTGAAAATATAAAGACGCTGGTGGAAACGATTTATTCGATATAGAAGTAAAAATTATACGGTTTATAAAAAAACCGTATAATTTTTATATGGCGTTTTATAAAATATATATTGACTTTTTATAAATTTTTGGTATACTTATAATTATGTTGATAAATCATTGAACGATAATAATAAAGAAGTGAATACAGGGAAAGATATATGGACGAAAAAAATAAAAATAAATCAGAATTTAATTCTGATTTAAAGTTAAATGTCAAAAAAGTAGACTATAAGAACATGGCGGAAAAAATAAAAAATCAAGCCGCAAAAAAGCCGCAAAAAATAAAAACCCAAACCGCCCAATTATCGCAATTATCACAGAAAGAAAGTGCTTCAATTAATAAACTCAATAATATAAATAAAATTGAAAAATCCGAAAAAACTGAAAATTGGGATATAAATAAAATAAACTCTGATTCCGGGGCAAAAAAAGTGGATTACGACCGTTTTGCCCAAATGATAAAAGACCAAGCCGCGCGGTCTTCACGGAAAAAAGACGTCCCGATTGATAAAGTTAATAAAAATGATGAAACTGTAATTCGTGAAAAACCGGATACAGGTGAAGCCATCGAAATAACTGAAATAAAAAAAGTGGATTACAACCGTTTTGCCGAAATAATAAAACGGCAGGCGTCTCAAAAAACGAATGTTAAATCTGCCGTAAAAAAAACTCTCAGTTTAAAAGTTTTAGTTATCCTGCTGTTTGCGGCATATATTATATTAAACACGGCAGACGTCGTATTGTATCAAAACGACATATTCGACGTTCAGAATAATGTCAATATAAATTTAATTTATTTTATTTTAACATTGGCGGCTGTATTTGCGGTTATCTTTATAATCTATACTGTGATTAATATATTTTTCAAAGTGAACACTCTTCACCGGTATATTTTGTTTTTTTCTTCAATGACTTTTTCGGTGGGGTTAGTGACGAGTAAAAGTTCCGGCACAAACATATTTCTGACAGTTACTGTTCTTGCAGTTTTATTTTACATTATAGATTATTCTTTCAGAGAAAATGACGGGATAAAATTGGATTCTCTCAATAAAATTATTAATTTCAAAGCGACAATTATAATTGTTTCTGTTTTTGCCGCGGCTTATATACTTGTAATAGGTGAAGCGACTATATTGAGATATATGACGTATTCTTCCTCCACATACGATTTCGGCATATTCGCGCAGATGTTTGAGAATATGGCTAAAACTGGTCTTCAGACCACAAGCGTTGAGAGAAATATGCAGATGAGCCATTTTGCCGTTCATTTCTCGCCGGTTTACTATTTGTTCCTTCCGATCTATATGATTTTCAGATCGCCTGAATGTCTTCTTGCCATTCAGGCGGCAATGATAGCGGCTGGAGTTTTTCCTTTGGTTCTGATTGCAAAAAAATTCAATTTCTCAAACTCAAATATAATTCTTATATCTTTAACATATCTTTTTTATCCGGCGCTGACCGGAGGGGCTTTTTTTGACTTTCACGAAAATAAATTCCTGACTGTCTTAATTTTATGGCTTTTATATTTTATTGTCTGCGAGAGGTATTTATTTGTCTATATTTTTGCTTTTCTGACACTGTTAGTTAAAGAAGACGCGTTTTTGTACGTCTTTTTTATAGGCTTGTATATTATGACAATCAAAAACAATATAACCGGAAAAGTGCGGAAAAAGAATATATTTAACGGAATAATGATCTGCGTTATTTCAATAATATATTTTATATGCGCAACAATGTATCTGAAAGAATACGGGCTTGGTGTTATGACATACAGATTCGAAATCTTTCTGAGATATTATGAAGACGGATTCGGGGCTATTATTGCGAATGTATTCAAAAATCCCGCTCTGCTTTTAGACAGTCTTTTATCCGTTCCTGAAAAAATTAATTTCGTAATTTATATGTTAGTCCCGCTGTGTTTTCTTCCGTTCGCTACGAAAAAACTAAAAACTGCTCTGTTTATAATTCCTATGATAATAATAAACCTTGCCACAGACTATATTTACCAATATGATATAGGTTATCAGTATACTTACGGCGTGGCGGCTTTGCTGTTCTTTTTGACGATAAAAAATCTTTCCGAATTTTCAGGATTTTCAAAAAATATTGAAATCCCAGTAAATTACGGGGTTAAGAAAAACGCGGTATTCAATTCTAAAAACATAACAAAAATTTGCGTAACCATGGCGTGTTTTTCGTATATTTTATTTATGTCAACGAATTTTTCAAAAATAGAAAATTATAATTTTATTTATAACAGCAACGCGAGAAGCGATTTCACTGAAACAAATGAGATTCTTTCGCGCATACCGATGGATGCTTCAGTTACTGCAAACGCGTTTATAGTTCCGCATCTGATAAAACGGGAAAAAGTATATTCCGCAGATATTACGGACAGTGATTATTTCGATTATGACACAGACTATATTGTAAATGATTTACGCGGGGTTAATGCTTCGGTTTATAAAACCGTTTTAGATGAAATAAAACAGCATGGTTATATAAAAGTCGACGCGGGAACGATGGTGGACGTTTTTAAAAAAGAAATGTCGCAGGACAGTCTGAAATAATATAAAATGGGAAAGCTGAGAAACATTCAAAAATTATGATAAAAAAGTTTATAAAATTTATAGATAAAAAAGTAGATTTAAGAAAATTTATAAAATTCGGCATAACGGGAATTTTAAATACCGCGATAGATTTCGGCGTATTCACATTCTGCAACGAGATTTTAAATTTCGACCCGGTGATTTCCAATCCGATAGGGCAGACTCTTGCCACGATAAACAGCTTTTTTATAAACAAAAACTGGACTTTTGAAAAACGGAAAAACTATAACGTTAAAGAAGTGTTAAAATTTTTAATAGTAAATTTGATTTCTATATCTCTGACTACTTTAGGAATGTATATATTTAACGATAAACTCGGAATAAACAAATATGTGTGTAAAATACCGATATTTTTTATAACTATATGTATAAATTATTTTGGGAATAAACTGTTTGTATTTAAATGAATAATAAATAATTGCGGGAGAAAAATGAAAGAGAAATTACGTATAATATCTCTGATAGGAATGACAGGGGTAGGGAAGACGACGGTCGGCAAATGCCTGTCCGAAAAGTCAGGGCGCGAATTTTTGGACCTTGATTTGATTATAAACAAAAAAACAGAAAAAACTCCGTCAGAAATTTTTGCGTCTTACGGAGAGGAGGCGTTCAGAAATATTGAAACGGAAGAACTTTTAAATATATTTGAAAAATATTATAAATATAACAAAAATATAATACTGTCGTGCGGCGGCGGAATTATTTTAAAAGAAGCAAACAGGGATATGCTGAAAAAGAATTCTTTTGTCGTATGGCTTTTGCGACCGGTCGGCGAAATTATAAAAAACGAAGAGATTTTAAGCCGTCCGCCGATAAACGGAGATATAAAAAATTATATAGAAATTTTCAAACGGCGCGAAAGTTTATACAACGAAATATGCGATTTGAAAATTGAATATGCCGACATTTCTGAAGCAGTCGGAAATATTATACAGTTTATAAATTAATTTTATAAAATATATAAACATAATTTCTAAGATATTTAAGAAAGGATTTTGCTATGAAAGAAAACAGAAATTTATTGAAAGAAATAATTTCGATGACAATTCTAATCTGCATAATCTTCTCCTGTACGGTTACATATGCCGCATGTGCAAAAAGCGGCGGCTCGACTAATAACGGAAATACCGACGTAGCCACGGACAACGGCGGCAATTCTGCCGAAACAACAACGGGAGACGAGTTTGACCCCCACCTTCCCGACGCCGATTACGGCGGCACAGATTTCAGGATTCTGGACATAGACCAGGCGTCAGAATGGTGGGCAATTATTGACCTTGACATTGCTGAAGACGCAATTAACTCAACTGGCACAGCCTTAAACGATCCAGTCGTCAACCAAGCTATTTATACAAGAAACAGAAATATTGAGGAAAAATATAATTTTATCGTAAAAGAAACGCAAATGCCGGCAGCTAAAGTCGCTTCAACGCTAAAAAACAGCGTAAATGCCGGAAGCGACGACTATGATTTAGTCTCGCCGCAGACGCAGGACGCACCGGCGATGGCGACAGGCAATATGCTTGTGGATTTAAATAAAGTTCCGCATTTAAACTTTGACAATCCATGGTGGAACAACTCCGTGAGCAATTATTTCTCAATGGGCGGCCGGCTGTTCTTCACGTGTTCGGATTTCACTCTTTCAGACAAAGATAATGTCGCCGTTTTTATGTACAACAAGAAACTGTCTGAAACCCTCGGCATTGACAGCGCGGACGCCCTGTACACCCTTGTAGACCAGGGCAAATGGACGTTTGATAAATTTAAAGAGCTGTGCAAAG
>WQYZ01000112.1 GCA_009780985.1 Oscillospiraceae bacterium
GCGGGAGGCTCGTCGATTTTATACGAAGCGGACCAGGCTACGCCACCGAGTCAGGATGACTTAGACGCGGCTGTACAAATGATAAGAAGCCGTCTTGATATGCTGAACTACACGGAAGCGACAGTAACATCAAGCGGAAATAATCAGATTCTCGTAGAAATTCCAGGGATATCAGACCCCGAACAGGCGGTTCAGCAGCTTGGGGCAAGCGCGGTTCTGCAATTCAGAGACGCAGACGGCAACGTAATTATGGACGGCAAAGACGTATCAAACGCGAAAACGGTTTACGGCAACGCCGGAAACGGATATAACGAGTATTATATCAGTCTTACGCTCAAATCTGAAGCGGTTTCTAAATTCTCTGCGGCAACGGCTGCGGCGGCGGCTCAATCGGGTCAATACGACAGCAGCGGGCGCGCCAAGAATTATATCGCTATATATTTAGATGAAAATCAGGTGTCGGCTCCCAGCGTCAGTAAACAAATAGATTCCGACAGCTGTATAATCACGGGGAGTTTCACGAAAGCCAGCGCGGATTACCTGTCCGGAGTAATATCCGCAGGCAAATTGCCGTTTGCGTTGAAAGACGTACAGCTTACCGCGACGGGTCCGTCTTTGGGACAGGAATCGCTGCAGACAAGTTTGTTCGCCGGAGCTCTCGGCGTGATTTTGGTCATGATATTTATGATAGCTTTTTACAGACTTCCCGGGTTTATTGCTTCTATCGCGCTCGTAGCGTATGTCGCGATAATGGGCATTATCCTTGTAATATCGCAAACCAACCTTTCTTTGCCGGGTATCGCGGGGATTATTCTGTCCGTCGGCATGGCGGTCGACGCGAATATCGTCATATTCGAGAGGGTAAAAGACGAGCTGCGGAACGGAAAAACTATCAGAACGTCAATGGAGCACGGATTCAAAAGGGCTCTTACCGCAGTTATCGACTCGCATATGACTACTTTAATCGCGTCTATCGTGCTTTGGATAGCAGGAACCGGTCCGATAGTCGGATTTGCTATAACATTGTTTATAGGCGTTCTTCTCTCCCTGTTCACAGCCGTCGTAGTCACAAGGTGGCTCTTAAATCAAATAGTCGGCATGAGGATAACTCACGCAAGACTATACGGACTCTGATGCAATTAACAGATTAACCAGCCGAGCACGTTCGGCATAACAATTAAGATTTGATTTGGAAAGGATATAAAATTATATTATGAATAACTCTAAAAATGTTAAAAATGTTAATTCTAAAACTAATGCCGCGGCAAGCGCTGAAGCCGAACTTACCCTGATAAATGATTTAAGTAAAAATTATAAGCCGTTTTCATTTAATTTTGTAGGCAGAAGAAATATATTTTTTATAATCGTCGGCGTGATATTTGTAGTTGGAATAGTTTCGTTCTTTGTGCGCGGATTCAAATGGGATATAGATTTCGTCGGCGGCACGATTCTGGAATATAATATAAATACAGATCTCACTGCGCAGGACACTGACGCTATATATAAATTATTTAATACCGCCGTAGGTTTTGACGCTTCATCTATAGTAAAAAGCGGGACAGAGGGCGTCACCATAAAATCTCTTACGCTTAACACGGACCAGAGAAACGCAGTTTTTCAGGCTATGGCAGGTCAGTATAATTTGACGACCGACGATATACTCTCCGCGAACAACGTTAATCCGACAGTCGGTAAATCTTTAGCCCAAAAGACGACGATTGCGGTTATTGTGGCTGTTGTCCTGATGCTTTTGTATATAACAATCAGGTTTGACTTGCGTTCGGGAACGGCAGCGGTTCTGAGCCTTGTATTTGACTTGTTTGTCATGCTGACGTTCTATTCTTTAGCGCAGATTCCTATGAATATATCGGTTATCGCGGCATTCCTGACGATATTGGGCTATTCTATCAACGCCACGATTATCGTGTTTGACAGAATACGCGAGAACGTAAGACTGAAAAAAGGCACGGGCGCGGAATTCGGCGAAATAGTGAATTTAGGCGTATGCCAGACTACTGTCCGGGCTATAAACACAACTCTCACAGTTCTTATAACGACATTGTGCGTATATATTTTCGGCGTGCAGTCAATCAAGGACTTTGTCCTGCCATTGATGATAGGAGTTGTAAGCGGAATATTCTCGTCTATATGTTTATCTGGTTCGACATGGGTTTTGCTTGAGGGCGAGCATAAAACGAACGTAAAAGTTAAATAACCAGACAATAATAGATTTTGTAGGGGCGACCCCGTGGTGATCGCCCCTACATTTTTTTCACCCGCATTTTCATTGCACTTTCATCAAATTTTTCAATTTTACAAAAATTTCGCTGTTTCTGTAAAACCCCGTAAAATTCTCTTCACCGTTTCCAAGCGCGAGAACGGGGACAGTCAATGCCGTATGCGAATACGTAGACCATGAAATCCCAGCTTTCTGATCTATTATTTTTATTAAAGTCGTCGTAAACGGGTCGTAAAATCCGTACGATACATATTCGCTCATGCTGAAAGCGCGCACCGACGGGTCAATCATGGACATATCGTACGCCTCCTGCAGTTTTGTTATATCGTCGCTGTTTAAATAAAAACCCGATGTCTGAGTCCCGTCCCATTTCGATATGCCGAAATATTTCTGCACGTCTTTCAGAATGTCGTCAAACGGAGTTTTACTCTGCCGGTATCCGTACATTTTCAGTGAAAATTCCGAGAACGATATTTTTTGATTTGACAAATAGTCTAAATATACGTTTGTGGTAGTAGCAGAATATCCTATGGAAAGACCGCCTGTTTCATGATCTGCCGTGACAATAATAAGCGTATCCTTAGGATGTTCTTCGTAAAAATTCATGGCTTCTCTGACGGCGTTGTCGAAATCTATGACTTCGTATATATCAGTCGCCGCATCGTTGGAATGACCAGCCCAGTCGATTTTCCCGCCCTCGACCATCATAAAAAAATTATTTTCCCCGCCGTCATATAAAAAATCCATACATTTTTTTGTATGCTGGGCGATATTATAACTGCTTGCGTATTTTTCAGCGTCGATTTTATACGGGATAGTGCCGTATCCGTCGAGAACCGGAGAAATCGCAATGACTTTTCCGTCGGACGAAGCCGACGTAAGGTTATCTATATCTTTTTGCGTATTTATATATTTATATCCGTTTTCCTTGAGAATATCGGAAAAATCTGCGGGTTGATTTAATATATCCGAACCGCCGAAATAGTCGAAGCCGCTTTTCACAAGTTCGAGACATATGTCGCCGCCGTTGTATCTCGAACTCTGATGGGCGTAGAAACCGGCGGGTGTAGCGTGATTTAAATTATCGGACGAAATAATGCCGATTTTATATCCGAGCTGTTTTTTCAATTTTTCCGCGATTGTCTCGTATTTGTTGCCGTCTTTGTCAATATTCAAATAACCGTTGTTCGTATTTATTCCGCTCGCCATTGCCGATACCGCAGCAGCAGAGTCTGTTATTATGGAATTTCCGCTTGGAGTATACGCGTTCCCGATAGTCTTAAAGCTGTTCATACATAAGTCGTTCTCTTTAAGCACCGAGGTTTTATAAAGAGAAGTCATAGTTATTTCAGGGTAGCTCATACCGTCGCCGATAAATAAAAACACATACTTGGGCGGAGCTTTAAGAACACCGCTCGAAAGTACGACGGCGGCAAACCCTGCCGATATTACAAGCAGGGCTAATATAATTCCGATAAATATTTTGATATACCTGCGCATAGTTGCTATGTATAACCTCTCTCCCGAATTAATGCGAATCGCGAGTTGAATTATTTCCATCACCCGTCGTCGCATTCAATGTGGTTGTGCAATCTCTTTTATAGTTCGGCGACGTCGCCCTCTTTCAAAAGAGGGCTTTGGCATGTCGCCTTTTATTAAACTTGATTTTTCCATTTATCCGGCAAAACATCTATGTATGCTTGTATCAAATCGTCAAGAAGTCTGTTCGGATATTTGCAATTTGCGCACAGCGGGTCGAGCATCATCGCCTGCAATGCGAGCGTTTTGTCGCACTCCACCGCCGCTCTGACCGCGAGATTGTATTCCCTGCCCAATATATCGCATTTTGCGGCGATTGCGTCGGGAAGTCTGCCGATTTTCTGCGGGTGCAGTCCGAATTTATCGACAAATACGGGAATTTCGACTATAACGTCATTCGATATGTTGTCGATATAGCCTTTGTTTATAACATTCGCCATTTCGAGAGCGACTTTCCCCGTAGCGAGAGCGCGCATAAAATGCGTCGATGTTTCGCCGGACGTCCCGAACTCTTCAAATCCGATTTTGCCCTCTTTTAATTTTTTCACGTTGTCAAGAGAACCGTTTCTCCAGGCGTCCATCATGTTGAAGTTGACGTTTTTCCATGTATAATCTTTTTCTTTCAGGACCTCGTCTTTTAAATAATACGGGAAAAATTCCCCTACATGACGGTCTCCGGGCGCGGGATAAAGTCCGAATATATCAAACAGCTGCGTAGATATCGGCTCTTGTTTCGCATATCCCATCTCATTTAACAGACTTCTGAGTTTAGGATATACGTCAACGCCGTCTATTTCCAGTTTAGTAATCCATGTCAGGTGATTTATGCCCGCCGCGCTGTAGTCCAGTTTCGACGGCTCGACTTTATAGACGTTTTGCGCGAGGGAATGTACTGTATCGGGAGTTCCGTGGCAAAGTCCGAACGTTTTCATGCTTGTATATTTTGATATTGCAAGGCATAACGCGCCTTCAGGATTTGAATAGTTTATAATCCAAGCATCCGGCGCGACCTGTTCCATTCGTTTCGCTATATTATACACGACCGGAACGTTGCGTATAGTTCTGATTATTCCTCCCGGACCTATTGTATCGCCGACGGACTGTATAACCCCGTGTTTTGTGCATATATCTATGTCTTTTTTCCATGACGGGTACGAGCCTGTGACAAACGTGAAATATAAGAAGTCAACGCCCGGAAGGGCTTCCTCGAAGTCAAGATGTTTTGTGACTTTGAAATCGCGTCCGCTTGTCGCTATCATTTTTGTCAAGGCTTCATAAACGTCGTCCAACGCCGTTTTGTCAATATCGACAAGACGAAGTTCGCCGCTCTTGATGAAATCGTCCTCGTGCAGAATATCGCTGACGAGCCGCAGAGTAAACGATGTGCTTCCTGCGCCGATAAACGCAAAATTAAAAGAATCTTTTTTTACCATATGTTTTTCTCCCCTGTTTAATGTATTTTATTGGTTTTTTCGTAAAGCCCTCTTTTGAAAGAGGGTGGCGTCGCCGAACAATGTAAAAATTTGCATGATAACGCTGGATGCGACGACGGGTGATTGCGTCCCCAGCACACAACATCAAATTCCGCAATCACCCGTCACGCGGTCTAACGTTATATTACCGAATGTTTCTGACATCTCGCGTGCCACCCTCTTTCAAAAGAGGGCTTTGGCGAAATTTATAGAGTCAACGAAATTCCTTTATTATATAGTTCTTCATCGTAATCCTCAATAAATTTTTTGTGAAATTCAATCGGCAATACATAACATGGTATTTTCGCTATTTTTAATGTTTTTGCTTTATACAGTCTATGATTGCCATCAAGTAATTTTTCTTTGTCTCCTTCAACAAGGGCGATAATACAAGGTATAGTTATATCTGTATTCATAGCATAATCAATATCAACGCTATCAAAGAACTTTGATGCTAAATAATCAACATTATAATATTTTACAGGTGTAGGTGTTTTATTTAATTCTTCAAGTATTCTTGTAATGTTCCATTTAATTAAAACTTGCCCATTATGTGACATATTTAAGTATTGCGCCATTTATTATACACTCCTCCAATAGATTTCAAACCAACCCGACTTTCTTCCCGTACTTCGCGCTTTCTATCGCGCCGTACACCATATTCATGGCAAAATAATTTTCGTGACAGTCAGTTTCCGCCGGACGTTTTTCTATAAGCGCATTGAACATCTCGTCAAAACAGCCCTCGTGACCGTGGTGTGCGCCTATGTCGAGCATATCGAGCTTGATTTCGTCGCACGGGATTGTAAATCCCGACGCGCCATTTTGCTTTATCTGCGCGGACAGATTTGCACCGCCGTCCCATTTGAGCGTGCCTTTTTCGCCTATAATACGCCAGTCGCACTCCCACGACGTATTATATCCCTCCGAACACCACGAGCCGCGATAATCGTACACTACGCCGTTTTCGAACTCGAATATTGCAATCGCAGACGCATTGCCTTTATACCATGACCCCGCCGGATTAAACTCGTGACAATAGACTGATACGGGATTTGCCCCTATTATAAACCTTGCCTGATAAAAAGTATGCACAGCCATGTCGAGAATCAAAACATTATCCATTAAATCACGAAATCCGCCGAAGTGCGCGCCTATAAAAAAGTCCGAACTTACGGAGCCGAGCCGTCCGAGCAAGTTTTTGCTCAATGCTTTTCGTATAGTCCTCATGCCCGGCAGATATATTCTGTTCTGCATAACCGCGTAACTGCGTCCTGTTTTATTTGCGACGGCGATTTCGTTCAACGCCTGCGCTCTTGTTTCCGCCATAGGTTTTTCGCCGATTGCATCCGCGCCTGCGTTCATTGCGGACGTGACGATTAACTCGTGAGCGTCCGGAGTTGTGCAGTCCACGACGAGATTTGTTTCGGGACATGCTGAGAGCGCATTTTTTATATCGTCAAAAATCTTAGTCTTTTCGGGCAAATTGAATTTTTTGACAAATTCCGATGCGCGTTCTATGATTATATCGCATAATCCGACGATTTCGACGTCTTCGCGTTTTGTAAGATAATTCATCCATGTGTTAGCCATTCCCCCGCACCCTGCGAGTATTACTTTAAATCTCGCCATTTTATTATAACCTCCGATTTTATTTATATTTTATGCATATATTATATCACATATATTGGGGTAAGTCAAAAGTTTTTTGTATAAAAATAGCATAAAAATTAAAAAATCCCGGAATATACTTTCCCGGGATTTTTTAATCTATTTATTTGCTTTTGAATTATTGTTCGTTGTCGTCTCCATTATTATCTTCTTTGTCTTTATTATCGTCGTCTTCCTGATTTTCAGAAGGCTTTATTAAATCAATGGCGTTTTCAAGTTTAAATTCGAGAACTATTTCTTTTATAATAACTTTTTTGAGCATTTTTTCAACGCTTTTATTTATTTCCAATAGTTCGTCTATTGTCGGCTCTTTTTCGTTATCTTTTTTATCGTCGTTATCGTCGCTCTTTTTGAGCGTGCCAAGAACGAATTGAATCTTTTCAGCTTCGGAATTGACGACATGAGCTAATGCAAGCTCTTCAAGCGCAACCGACGCTATCAGCAGATCGATTGATTTATCCCTGTCTATATTGATGTCCGGTTTAATATCCGGAATATTCGGCATTGACATATTTTTTCCCCTTATATCTGTATATAATATGAGAGCTTTATAATAAATACCCTCATCAATATATTATGTAACCGTAATGAACTTAGTGTGTAACTTTAATATAATTTCTATAATATAATAACTAATGACGAGGAGGATATAAAAATGTCGATGCCAAATATACCGGATATTAAACCGGAAATAAATATTACTTTGAAAGATGCGACAAATCTTTTGTTAACATCCATTGCAGAGGAAGAACTCAGCATAGCAAGATTGATGGACGCCGAAAAGAGTAAAATTTTGCATGTTTTGAATAAATTTAAAAATAATGAATCGAAAACCGAGGAACTTCTGTCTGTAAACAACAGCGTTAATCAAACTATAATAAATTTAATTAAAATGCAGATGCTGCTTCAATTTAAATTGGAGGACGTAAAAAAACTGATACAGGAAGTTAAGCCGAAACCGTGTCCGCCGCAGAAGCCATGCTGCCCGCCGGACAATAATTGTCCCCCGGATTGTTCCCAAAACGACGAGTGCCGTAATTTTTGGTGTATGCTTATAGGGAAAAGCAAAGGCACAGTATCAAATCCGTCGGATGAATTTTATTGCTGTAAAGCCGCTCTTTGCGCATTTGTATCGTCCCGCAGCTGCAAAGACAACATTATCACATATCAGGTCGACTCAAACTGCGGGTCTTTATGTTTGACGGCATGCGGCAGCAACATAAAATTTGAATATCCGTGTGAAATCAATCCCGACAAAGTTAAATTATGCGGCAAAGCATCGCTTACAATAATATCTAAGTGCAGAAAAACTGTTATAAATGTAAACTTTGGATTACTGGTTTGTTTGGACGATGAAACGGGAAAAACCGGATTTCAGATGGTAATAGAGGATGAAAATCAGGCTGTTATCCATAACAGCGGGTTTGTAGAATCATGTTCCTGCGGAAAAGGCTTGAAATTATGCTGTTATGAGCAATAAACAAGTATAATATTTTAAATAATAACAGTATAAACAATATAAAAACCCCGGCAGATATATATTTATATGCCGGGACTTCTTTATTATGTTTTTTATTTTCATTATTTAAAATTCAGCAGCTCAAAATCTTTTTTATGCTTTCTGTAGATAAATAGTATGTTCTCGCAATTTCATCTACTGTCATTCCCCTGTTTTTGAGCGCCTTTATATCGCTGTTTCTCGTATCGTATTTTTTTCTGCTCCCGTTTTTCGTTCCCCATTTAATTTTGTCATCCTCCTGTTTCGGGATATAAATTATTTCGCCTTTTACGTATTTTTGAATTTCTGAAATCAAATGCGACGGTAAAATTTCTTTCGCGTTTCTGTAACTCAAACTAAAATGCAGCTCCTTTCAACTTCTCACAAGCACACAACTGAGAAACGGCGTTCCCAGTATACAAACGCGACCATAAAGCGGAGATATAATGAACTTCTGTGCGAAGCTATTTTCCCGCTTTACGGCACGCTGAACCAAATTGTGATATTGAAAGGAATAATCCGAGGTATTACGTTTATTTTACAAAACTACTCAAATTACTAACTTTCAATCACCTTTCTTACGTTCGTCAATTAAACCAGCTCCTTTCAAAACGTATTTCAAGCAAAAAATTTATATTTTGTCTGATGTTTATATTATACACTATTCTTTTCTTTTTTGCAAGGTAATTTTTGATTATAAAAAAATATTTACCTTAGTTTTTTTATAATTCCCCGCGAAAAAATGGATTTTAACAAAAAGAAACAAAAATAGGGAAAAAGAGATAAGAAATGAGACTGGTATGTGATTGAGGAAGTATATAATAATAAACAGAAAGATAAAAAGAGTGGAAAAACGTATAAAAGGATAAAGATACCTCATATATTGCCTGCGAGGGCATATGCGTATATTATGATATATAAAAGTAAGCGAAGAGGAAAGGAAGGCATATAAATATACATATGAACAAGATACGATATGTAAAAGGATATAAAGTAATAGGTCGGAATATAATGGCAGCGATGCTGGCGTTGATGATAGCAGGAAGCGTGCTGTTATTGCCGTCTTCTCCCATAAAAACGACAAAAGCAGACGACATAGAGCCGCCGGTTACCACTGAAGCTCCTGCTACATCGGCAGTGCCTGAAACAACAACAGCACCCGAGACTGAAGTGCCCACCGAATCACAGGACCCTACCACATCAGAGCCTACGACGGCAGAACCTACGACAGCGTCTGATACGGAAGAACCAACAACGGCAGAGGTTCCTGCTATGGAAGAACCTACCACAACGGCAGAGCCGACAACAGCTGCTCCCAGTACAACTGCGGGCATAATGGCTGCTGACGCTCCACTTACACAAGACGATGGATTCACATCCGATTTATCAGATATTCTCACCGGCGTAACTGTAACTGACCTATTGAATCAAGATGTTCCGGAGTTCGTCGTCGGCAGCGATTATAAGTTCACGCTGACTTTCAATGAGAACAACGATTTTCAGCTTCAGTATAACGGCGACGGCGTGCTGTTCTATCAGCTCCCGCCGGAAATAACAGTAATTGACCCGGTTATCGACCAGCCCATTCTCGCTGGTATTACGCCAATCGGCATATACAGCATTAATACGAACGGTTATGTTACGGTCAAGTTTGACGATGTGAAAGAAGTCCCCACAGGTTCGGGGAATTGGGTACAGACACCCGGCACAAACTTTATCGACAACTATATTAACGCTTTCTTCAATCTGGAAATCAAAGCGCAGTTCAGCCAATACGGCGATGACGTCAAAATCGATTTCAGCGACAATTACACCTATACTGTCACAATCCTTGAAAAACCCACAATATCCGCGTTAGCTATCACCAAAACAGTAACTCCCACCGTTGTCAAGAGTGACGGCTCAGTCTCCCTCGATCCTACCGTAAACCATGACTGGAAACTTCACTATACCTCAGTAATTACCGCCACAGCGGGTACGGTTACAGATATTACTTACCGGGACGACGCTACTTTTTGGCCCAAGGACGGGCAAACCGGTTTCATCTACCCGACGGACACATCCTTTCTGGAGGATGTCGAGGTCAGCATAAACGGCGGGGGATACATTACTTATACACTCGCGGATGGTCCGGGGATGCCCGGAACCTATTATTGGGTGGATGCCAATGACGGCAAGGGCGGTTTTTACCTGACTTTCCCCGACGGAACAATGCTGTCGCAAGGTCAGAATATTACCGTTAAATACACCATAGACTTCCCGAAACTGTATATCGCCAAAGGCAGCAGTAATAACCCCTACCAGACCGCCTGGTACGGCACTCTCGATGCTCTCACAAACAATGCGTATACATCCGGACACGACGGCGCCGACCAGCCTTTGGATGAGATTAAAGCCACAGCGGTCGTATCCGTAATACGTACATATTTTGACAAAACGGGCGTGCTTTCGCCGGACGGAAATACCCTCACATGGACGGCTACTGTCGGCGACGGCATTGAACTCCTGAGCGGAAAAACCGTCTATGACAAATTAGATCCCCGGACCGGCGACCCCGACACGCAGAATTTCAATAACACCGTCGTGACGGTTCAGATGTACGCCGCCGATAAAACCACCATAGTCGGTACTGATTCCTTTACAGCAGGTCAAGGGACTTCAAGCAAACAGTTCACCTACGTCGTGAATACACCAGGCTCGTATTACGCGGCTTTCACCTATTCCATCCCCATATCCAACAAATCCGTTGCCGGTTACCGCAATGAAATTGGCATCACTGTCAATGGCAATAATTACGGGACAGACGGATATGTTAGTAACCCTACCGCCCAGATGAATATCCAAAAAACCGGCGCTGTCACGCCGGATGGCAACTACATACAGTGGACAATTACTTGGGCGATCCCCGCGTCGTATTACCAGAAAAGCGCGTGGCTGCGAGACTACTTTGTCTACGGCGGGCAGGGCTTCCAGAATTTCCCCACCGATGTTACCGTGACGGCTGACGAGGGTTCCGGTCCCAGGACGCTTAACCCAAACGATTCAGTATACGGCTGGGGAACCCAAATGAGCAGCGACGATATCTATTGGTTCTTTGTTTTCGCCCCCTCGGGCGTAATGCCAGTCATCAACCAATACGGCAATGTCACGCCGGACGTAGGAAGCCTGTCGCCATTTGAAAACGGCTCGATTATCACGATCACATATAAATCCTCGCTGGATGACTTAAAGTGCATTGCCCCAACCAGTTCTACCTCCGCCAAAGCGGGAGATACGCTGCGGACTGCGCTGGAGAATCCAAACGCGGCTTATCAGATCTGCAATCAGATCTGGTGGTATGGACATATAACCCAGGATAGCTCTGGCTACAATTTTACAGGTGTCAGTTCGCCTATCTTAAAAAAAGCGGCTTTGGGTGGTGGGGGACAATACGTCGACTATACCGTCCTCTTGGATAACGTGGGCGGCAACTCAAATTACCAGCATTACGATATGGGAGACGATCCCGTGTTCACCGACACTTTCAATTCCGACCTGATGGAGTATGTGACAAATTCGTTTTACGTCTATTCCGCCGGTTACAACCATAGTTCTAACGGCGTCGACTATAACGACGCGGAATGGTCCAGCCGCTATTTCGGAGCATATGACCCTGTCACCAAGCAGGACTTGCTAAAGAATTATATCACGGACAACCACGACGGCACCTCAACGATCAGCATCCATCTGAAGGATTTGATGCGGATAGTCGGACCGACGGGCTACTATGCCAACAAAAATATCCCTGCTTGGATCGGGACGCCGACGAGCGTTTACTCTTTTCCCAAAAACGGAGCGGGCTCCCCCGAATGGTGGTTAGCCGCAAACAGGCAAGCCACACAGCCGATTTACATATTCTATCGGCTGGAACTGAAATCCGACAACGCTTCCGGAGCGCATGATGTGTACAACAAAGCGACCATAAACACGGTCTGGAGCGCAGACAACACCTCGACAATCGGCAAGGACTTAGTCACCAAAGATATGCAACTCACCTCAGCCGGAAACATCATGTCTGTCACTGTCGATGTAAACCCATTCGGAAAGACGCTTGCGCCGGAAAGCTCGAACGGCTTATACGAAGTGGAGGACCAAATGAGCGACGGCTTGGCGGCGTTCCTCAACTCCGTCACAATTCAGGCGGAAACGTCTCCCGGAAGCGGCGTATGGGAAACGCAGGATATAGACCCTGTATACGGCAACAAATGGAGTTTCAAGACCACTACAGACAACCAGATATTTTTCACAGTGCCTGACGCTACGTCGTTCAGAATCACCTACAACACGCTTGTAAAAGGCGCGGTCGGCGACAATGTAGACGTCACAAATACGGTCAGTATTTTCGGAACTGTATACGCGGAAGTGCATAAGGCTTTCCAGTTGCAGAGTACGAGCGCAACCGCGGGAGGTTCCTCCCAGTCTGTGACGCTGTGCAAACAGGACATGAACGATACCGGAATATACCTGAAAGACGCGGTTTTCAAGCTGTACATGAGTGTAAAATATCCCGGGCTGCCCAGCGATACTCCTGCGTTCACCAAAGACGGCGTTAATTTCTACTACATTGAGACCAAGACGACGGACGATAACGGACAGATACTATTCGACAACCAGTTCCTGACTTATGGCGCCAAAGCCGTATACGCCGTTGAGGAGACCGCCGCTCCGGAAAATTACCTGATGCCCGACGACCCGTACACTTTCTTCACATTGGGCACGGTGACTGTCCCCAATACTTTCACTCCGGCAGTGCTTGTAATAGCCGACTATTTCAGCGTCACGAACGAAAAAGATGTACCGGCTAACGCAGAAATAAAAGTAAGGAAAGATATAACAGGAATCGACGCAACCGATACAAAATTTACGTTCAATCTGATACGGGTCAAGGATTCAAACGGGACTGCGTGGGACTCCGCGGACGGCGAACCATACTCCGGCTCCATATCAATCACCGGAGCGGGTGAAAACAGTTTCACCATAGAAAATCTCAGCAAAGGAACATACTATTATAAAATCACAGAGCAGAATGATGCGGCGTCTGGTTGGGAATATGACAATGCAGAGTACGTTGCCGAAGTCGTAGTCAAAGCAGGGACAGTAACGGTGACATACTACCGCAACGGCGTGAAAATAGGCGGTTCTCTTTGCGATTCCAGTACGGTTGACGTGCCTTCAAACGAATATACTCTTGACACCAGTGCAACATATAAGACAACCACCGGCGATACTACGGAATACGATAACAGCACTGCTTGGGTAAAAAACAATGCAAGTTCTGACAAACAATTAATAATGTGCGCAGAATCAGACGGCGGCGGTTTCCCATCCGGTCAAAACTTAACAACTATCCCAAATGAAACCCGCGACGGTTATGCGTCTGCGCTCGCGTATTCTTTAGCCTCGGAATCTTTAGGCGGACTTACATCAAATGAATTTAAAATGTTTCTCGGTCTTCCGGACACTTACGATCCCGATATAATCACCTATCCTACAGGTTCAAACCGTGATAACCTGATGCACAGCGTTATATGGTTTTATGAATTAAATTATAAAAATCCTAACAGAACTTATAATCTTAATAATTTGCCTGCGACCAATCCGACCGACTGGTGGTTCCAAGCTTTAACCGGCTGGGGGACTACTTACAGCTATACTTATTTAAATCAGACAATAAATATGTTCAAGGAAATGATGGTGCAATATGATGCGGGCAAAACGACATTGCTGAATATGACATATACGCCCATCAACGGAACAAGCGGGGCACTGACATTTAGCCACGACGGTTTTGTACCGCATGATATAACTAAAGGCAACCACGGGGTCAACACCGGAATAACTGACATCGCCGCTCTCAATGCCCACATGTCCGGCGTCTCCGACGCAAGCGAATATTATGATACCATCCTCACGTGGACTGGTACGGCGACAGTTACAGTAAACGGAACCGCTTACACCAACGGCGCAGCAGGAGTCGCAGTCAGAAAATCAGACACGATAACCGTGGAATACACGGGTTCGTCTCCTACATTCACGCTTGTGGATAACGCTAAATACCTGAAGGCTGGCTCCATTAAAGGAAGCCGTTTGCAAAGCGGCGACACGACAAAACAAAAGGTTATCGTAGGACATGCAGAGTTTGTCACCCTGAAATGCACACTCACGCCGGGCGAAAGCGGCAGTATTGCTTTCACCAATATATACACAACTCCTCCGCCCCCAAGCGCACCGCGCCTCCCGGAAACCGGCGGGTCGGGAATGCTGCCATTCAAAACCGCGGGAATAATCTTTATCGGCTGCGCGGTTGGCGCAATCTTCTACCGTAAAAGGAAAGCGGCAGCTATGTTCATTACTAAATTCACCAGATGATAAATAAAAATCCACCGGCGTAGCCGGTGGTATTTCATATGCGGGCAAAGCCCTATTTTACTGGCAACGCCTTAAGGCGTATATGACGACCACCGCCCGAAAAGGAACTGTCCCGCCTTGACTTTGA
>WQYZ01000113.1 GCA_009780985.1 Oscillospiraceae bacterium
ATAACGCGCTCTTTATCCGCCGAATAATCGACTCAACACGCTCAAGCGCGTCATCTTTTACTCGCTTAGGCTGAAAGGTAAAAAACTCGACTGCCGGTTCGTTCTTTTTGATATTCCAGATACCCGCCACTCGCCCGTTGACTGCAACCGATGGCAGACATATGCCGGATTTCAGAATCACTCTGGTTTTGTATTCCTGCGGCAAACCCAAGCGATCATCAGGAATGTACGACGCAATTAGCGGGTCAAAACCTGAGAGTAACATCAGTTTCGGAATGTCGCCTATATCGGCGTTATCGTCGCCGCAATAGTATGTTTTACCGCCGGACTCAAAGCGACATAGGTCGTCAAGCGGCAGTTCCGGGAGTTTTTTTGCGTCGTCCTTATTCAATCCGAAAAACCAAGCTGCGTCCGCGAATGTCGCCGGACCGTATGCGGCAAAGTATCTGCGCAGTAATTCCGGCAGGACTTCGTCAAACGACTGCGACGGCTCCGCGCCGATCAAAGTGAAGTCGCGGCTTGTCATGTCTTTGAACGCGACTTTGCCGAGTCTCGCCAAATGTACGAATATACCGCCCCACGGCGAAAATATATCGTCAATAAGTCTCGGGTCATATCTTCCCGCAAAGATTGTGCGGAACTCTCTGCGAGAGCAGACCTGGTCCTCCATGAGGCGCATTACCTCGTCGGCAATGCCGCTGATTTTATCCGCTCCGTGAGCGCCGGCAAGCCATGAAAAATAACCGTCTTTCGATTCCCCTGCGTTCAGCGCAAGAAACATAGGCAAATCCTCATACTTTACGCCGTGAAGCGTGCCGCGGTAGAGCCATGTTTTGGTCAGCGCTGATTCCCAGCCGCGAATATCTGCGCCGCGAATCAGCGCGGAAAACGGCACGTTACGGTAGAACCAACTGTGTAAGCCGAGCAACTCATGTGCGAGCGTCTCTAAGTCGGCGCATTGGCGCGACAGGTACAGCCCGTGCATACGCCGGCGTATTATGTTTTCGGTTGAAGCGCAGTCAGTCATCATTTCTTCCTCCTCTATTTCAAATATTTTGATATAGTTTTTATAAACATTATAAACTTCAAATATTACAAAACAAGCGAAGTTTTTATAAATTAATTGTTTTTGAGTTCATATTTTGCTTAAAAAGTTATATCATATAACAGCATAAAAAACAACACCTCTTTCAGACTGCACATCTAAAAAAAGTGCTGTTATAAAAACTTTTCGAAATATACTTGCTATCACAATTTCGTTGTCATACTAAAACAAAGTTATTTCTACCAGAAATTTAATTTTACATCAAGTTTTCCCGCTTTTTACGCATGGTCCACTTTGTTCATATGCTTAATTAATTCGAGCACTTTTGTTGAATATCCCCACTCGTTGTCGTACCATGCGACGAGTTTTACAAACGTATTTGTGAGTGCGATACCGGCTTTTTCGTCGAATATCGAGGTGAGCGGGCAGCCGATAAAATCGGATGAAACTACCATTTCGTCGGTGTATCCCATTATGCCTTTCATCTCGTTTTCACAGGACTCTTTTATTGCCGCGCAGATTTCTTTATAGCTTGCGGGTTTTGCAAGATTTACAGTTAAATCTACGACTGATACGTCAAGCGTGGGAACTCTGAGGGACATGCCCGTAAGTTTGCCGTTGAGTTCAGGAATAACTACGCCGACCGCTTTAGCCGCGCCTGTTGTTGAGGGGATTATATTCCCGGAAGCGGCTCTTCCGCCTCTCCAGTCTTTTTTGGACGGCGCGTCAACCACCATCTGGGTATTGGTTGAAGAATGCACGGTAGTCATAAGACCGTCGGTTATTCCGAATTTGTCGTTTACGACTTTTGCAAGCGGAGCGAGGCAGTTTGTCGTGCAGGATGCGTTTGAAACAAAATTCATATCTTTTTTGTATACGTCAAGATTTACGCCGCATACAAACATTGGGGTGTCGTCTTTGGACGGACCTGTGTAGATAACTTTTTTTGCGCCGCCGTCAAGATGAGCCTGAGCCTTGTCTTTTGAATGGAATATGCCTGTGGCATCAGCTATATATTCTGCGCCCTCTTTTCCCCAAGGAATATTTTTGGGGTCCATTTCACCGTAGAAAGCGATTCTTTTGCCGTTTACTGTGACCGATTTATCGTCGTATTCGATTTTGCCGTCAAATCTGCCGTGCATAGTATCGTATTTAAGCATGTAAGCGACATAGTCCGGAGACATAAACGGGTCGTTTATCGCGACGAAATCATATTCGGGATTATTTACCCCTATACGGAAAACAAGTCTTCCTATACGTCCGAAACCGTTAATACCAATTTTAATAGCCATTTTTAATTCCTCCTAGAATACCTCTTAAATATTTTATGTTAATTTTTTATCAATCTATCATATATTTTATCACAACAGAAATATATTTTTCAATATATTTTTTATATCTTTTTTTATTTTACCGTAAAATTTACATATTATACATACTTAGTTATAAGAGTCGGATATATCAATATATCCCAAAACTTTCTTCTTCGAAACGCTCAATAAAATTATCCAATTCCCGAATACGCGGAGCCGCCAAGGATTTTGCATAATCAAGGTCGATAAGAGAACCGAACGTTACCTTTCTTTGACGAACCATTTCCATCGCTTTTCTCATATCTTTAGGAAATTTCACAAAATCTCTCGCCACAGCCATATATCCTATGTAATCAATTCCGTCCGCATTTCGGATAAGCCTTGTTTCGTTATGCTCTCCCATACCCGCCTTATCGTGATATTTTACAGCTTCGACAATTATTTCAATTTGGTTGTTATCGTACCCATATTCTTTTGCTAAGTCCGGCGCAAGTTTGCTTGATTCCAACGCGTGGTCGAAAGAGCCTTTGTAAGAAGCCGCATATGTAGGGTATGCCGCAATATCGTGGAAATATGCGACGAATGCAAGAATATCCTCGCCATACGGCATATTTTCCTTTTCTGCGATAAGTTTACTGAGCAGTAAAACCCGTTTTACATGCGTCAGATTGCCGTCAAGCCTTGTAATATGAGCTTCCATGCGCTCTAACATTTCATTTGTCATAATATACACTCCATTCATTATTTTTTTAATATTTCTTTTAACGATATTATTATATCATTTCAAAACTTATGTTACAATGACAAAAAATAATAAATTTACTGCACTATTTACAATTTATAATGCGAATCAAAATTTAAAATTAGCACACATTTGTGAAGACGCACCAAAGCCCTCTTTCGTAAAGAGGGTGGCACGCGAGATGTTGATAAAAATTTAAGTAATACGTTAAACCGCGTGACGGGTGTTTTTGTTCTCCATCTCCGCACATATATCAGATTCCACAAAACACCCGCCGTCTGCATAAACTCGCCTACGGCGAGTTTGGGGCACCCTCTTTAATAAAGAGGGCAAAGAAAAAAATTAATTTACTCATATCTAAATTTTAAAATCAAGGAGATGATAATATGCCGCAATTTGACAGGCACAGGTCTGTAGAAGTACCCATTGAATATGAAAACCGCGAAACGCTGAAACTTCTGCCTGTTTCAAATAGACTGACGATAATCCTTATAACTGACGGCAAAACGAATATAGTACTTAACAATAAAGCTATGCTTGTTTACGCGCCGTGCGTTATATGTCTGTCAGACAAAGATACGCTTGATGTCATCGACAACGGCAGATTATACGCGCAATCTTTCAGTTTTAGTCCCGCGTATCTTCTCAGAAACCGTAAAACATTCAAACAAATCAAAAATGAAGATTACGACGTGCTGACTTTGTTTTACCACAGGGACGACAGTTATTTCGGCGTTATCAATCTTCTGCCGCAGGTTTATATACGCATATTCGAATGGCTCTGTATTATCGGCACGGAAATAAACGCGCAGAGCGACAGCCGCTGGACCTGTAGGATACGGGCGTATTTTCTGCAAATACTAAATCTGCTCGACGATATATATGCCAACAGAAAAAATATTGAAAATGCTGACAGTATATACGCAAAGGATTCTCCTGTCGATAGAGTTATGGAATATATTCATATGCATTACATGGACAATATTACTCTGGGTCGGATGTGCGAACTTGTACATATAAACAGGACCTCCCTCGGCAGATTGTATAAAGAGCGCACGGGACAGACTGTGATAGAATATCTGTTAAATTACCGCCTGCGCGTAGCGACTGAATTATTAGCTCATACAGGACTTACGGTCGATGAAATCGCGCGCCAGTCAGGTTTTGGGTACGATACGTATCTGATACGGCAGTTTACCGCCAAAAAAGGCGAAACGCCTACCGAATACAGGCAAGCCGCCCGCGTTACACACAGTATCGTAATAGAAAAAGGGTAAAATCCCCAATGTTTTCCTGTAAAGAATTTTTTATGAAATTACCCTGAAAAATTTTAATTTACCTATTGACAAAAACGAAAAAATGATGTAAAATAATATCATAGAAATAATGAAATGCGAACAACCGCAGGAAACACCACTTTCCTACGGTCTGCATAAGGTGCAACACCACCATACACAACAGAGTTACTCTGCATTCGCACAATCTTATTATACATCATTCGGACGCGTAAGTCAAGATGTATTTTAAAAGTGCCTGTGTCAGTTTTACGTCTGCGTATGGAGTCACCGTACACAGGCGTTTGTTATTTCTTAACGGAATGGCTGAATCTCTATTTGGCTACATATCTTCGGGCAGCGCGGGGTATGCTGCGTCCCCGCACTTCCCCGAAGATAATCCGTTGAGAATATGTTATATAATAGCTTGCAAAGAAGGTAATTTCAATATAGAAAATTCAATGTCCGCCTGTTTTTTAACTGATTCCGCGCTTATAACAGTTATAATAGTAGAATTATCTGAATAGCATTGCCAAATAGGCGAATTAAGTTCGCAGTTTGCATAATTCGAATCGAAAATCAAGTCGATATGTACTTTGCTGCCGTTGTCTTCGTTGAACCTTACATTTGTTTTCATATTGTTGTTTTTGGCAATCAGCGCGGTTAAAGATAAGTCGAGATATTCGATTCCGCCGATATCTTCCTGATAGTCTTTTATGAACATATTCCGGTGCGTGCGTTCAAAATCTCTCGGCACAGTGAATTCATACCGCAGAATCCCGAGCGTATGGTTTGAACTCCAGCTGTCCGCCACAAACTTCACATTAACTTTGCCGAATACAGAATATTCGAGCGCAAATGCAGTCAGTATGAAGTTAACTGTCAGGAAATCGCTCTCGTTCAGCTTATACATGAACATATTATCTTCTATATCAAAAAATATCTTATATCCGAGGTTGCTTATGTAGGGTAATATTCCGCCGCTGAATTTCCGCATAAACGCCCCTATGTCGCAGTAGATTTTATCGTAATCATATAAATAGATATTTGACATATGTCTTCTCAGGTGTTCACGGAGTCTTAATATTTTTTTGTCGTTTTCGTAACCGACGTTATCGGATATGTCGGCATCTTCGTAAACATCGGAAAATTCCGGGCTGTATTTCGATATTATATCGTTTAATCTGCCGAAAATTTTATCGTCGCTGTCTTTTATAAAATTTAGAGAGTCATAAAATATCAGCGCCATGACTGCATCTTCGCTTTCGAATTTTGACAGACAGTATTTTATATTGGACTGTATATCCAATTTTATTGTGTTTATTTTTTCGCTGTATTGCGTGTCCCGCAGTTTTTTGATGTTTTCGGGGTCTGCGTATTTTTCCATGTTCATTCCGAGTCGGGGTTTTATATTTGCAAATCTTGCCGCATTGTTTTTATATGTCACAATCAAATTCGAATCAACCAATAAGACCGGATAATTGTAATCTTTATATTTCATGTGACTTTTCGTGCTCTCGGTTTCGCTGTTTTCATAAGTTTGTATTCCCATAAATAATATCCTCCATAAATTATTTTATGTTATATTTTAATTTTTAAATTAAAACAGTTTCGCGCATTTTCGCCGGTTTTTAATATGAGTTGTTCTACCGGCATATTTTTTATTTCTGCGATTTTTGCCGCGATTATATGCAGGTTTCTCGAATCGTTGCGTTCGCCTCTGCGCGGTTCCGGGGCGAGATAGGGACAGTCGGTTTCCAATAAAATATATTCAGCCGGAATTTCTTTCAGAACATCACGGCATGTTTTTGCGTTCGCGAAAGTACAGACTCCCCCGAACGACATCATATATCCTAAATTTATCAATTCTTTCGCCATTTCGACGCTTCCGGCGTAACAGTGAAATACGCCTTTTACTTTATCCCCGTATTTTTTAACTGTCTCAAGGGATTCGCCGTGAGCGTCCCTGTCGTGTATAACGACGGGATATTTGACGTCGGCGGCGAAATCCATCTGTTTTTTAAACCACCGTCTCTGCGAATCCCTGTTTGAGAAGTCGTGAAAAAAGTCAAGCCCTATTTCTCCGATTGCCGCGACCTTTTTATTGGTCAGCAAATCCGCGAGTATATCGAGAGTATCGTCCGGCGTTTTCTCCGTCTCGTGTGGGTGAACTCCGACCGAGGCGTAAATAAAATCGTATTTTTTTGCTAAATCGGAGCTTGTTTTCGATGATTTTATACTGGAACCGCTGTTTATAACTATATCCACTCCGCTTTTTTTTACTTCCTGTATTACTTCGTCTCTGTCGCCGTCGTATCTTTTATCGTCATAATGAGCGTGAACGTCTATTAACATTTTACGTAGTATTATATCCTTTCCTGGTTTTGTAAAGACTTACAAGAATTTTAAACTTTTTCTCATGTTTCAATATTTTACCAATCAAAATGTAAAAACAAATGTACTTTTTATGTCTTTTTTTTTAATTCTGTCGAAATTTAGAAATTAAATATTTTTTATTTGTTTAATTTGCACAACAGTTCTGAAAATAAGCTTAAAAATAAATGAAAACAGCAGAAATTTTTCTTTGCTGTTTTCATTTTCTATCATTTTGAAAAAACAAATTCCAAAATTCTGATTGCTATAACGACTGCGCTCATAAACGCTATTCCGGCAAAAAAACTTTTAGGAGGCAGGGTGAATCTTTTGATTTTTTTCGACGAAATCAATTTAAATTTCGGCTCTCGAAACGGGTCTGCGGGTATATTTGAATTTGCCTCGGGCGGACAATCAAAATCATTTGCACAGCTATCATAGCTATTGCGGCAATTAAAATCGTTGAAATTATTTTTACTGTTTTTTATATTCTCAAAAAACTTTTCATCTTCAAAAATTTCGTCGTCTGTCAGGTGTTGCATAGAGTATGATTTATTTGCGTTTGATTTGCCGGTTTTGCTGTCGTTGTCATTATTATTGTCATTATTTTGCTTTTCGGCTTTCCCTGAATTTTGCATTTTATCGTTCAAAAATTTATCTATTTCCGCTGTCGCACTGCTTATGGCATTTATATTTCCGGCGTTTTCAACATTATCTATGCTTCCGGTTTTTTCAGGTTTTTCTTTTCTCTCCGATTTGTCCGATTTTTCGGATTTTTCTTTGTCAATCATGCTCTTTTGCTGTCTGCTGTAATCAGATATTATACGGTTTGCCTCAGCTACCATTTCATTTTCTTTTGCCTGTTTAAAAAAGCCTTTTCCGGTTTTTATTATAAAATATGCCTCTTCAAATATTTCACTGTCCGGGTTTTTTATAATTATTACGCGCTTGTTTATTCCTTTAAGCAATATGGACACCTCGCTATTTTCAGTATATTTCCGTATTATTATTGACATTTTTATCTTTATTATACAGATATTTCCAAGATATGAACGTCTGTTATCCTGTTAATCTTTTATCTTCTGCTATTTTCAGGAATAACACGGACATATCGTCTTTTCTGTGATTTTTCTGCGCAGCTTCGGTCAATATGCCGTTGAGCAGGGATTTTGGGTCGCTCAGATTTTTTTCGGACGACAGCATTTCCAAAAGCCATGTCCCTTCTTCGAAAGTCGAGATTATACCGTCGGAAAGCATCAGTACATAATCCCCCTCTTCTATGTCGAACTTCGTCTGCTCGCTGTTGATATTGCCGATAATACCTGCGGGAACCGTAGACGACTGGATTTTGAACAGTTTGCCGCCGCGCAATATAAACGACGGTGCAGCTCCAGCCTTTATAAACGACGCTTTACCTGTAATTAAATCCGCCTCGAACAAATCCACCGAGGCAAAACATTCGTCGTTTTTTGAAATCAGCAGGGAGTTGAGCATTTCGAGCGTCAAATCTTTCTGATTGCCTACGGACAGCAGCTTTTCCATGAGCAGTGCAGTCAGCCGCGACGACAAAGCCGCGTTTTTACCGCTTCCCATGCCGTCTGATATAAGTCCGTAATGATAACCGTCTTTCCCTTCAAAAACGCTTATGCTGTCCCCGTTCACTTCTTTTTTCATATTATTCACGGTATTCAGATTATTTGCGGTGTTTTCAATATTTATATTGTATGCGCCGTTAAAATTTTCGCCGTTATTTTTTAATTCTATAATCTCTTTAACTTCGGCAGCCGCTTTGGACATATAGAGCGAATATATTTTATATTTATTTCTGCTCTGGTTTTTCATAATTATATATTTGTCTCTCAGGATATATTCCGGATCATCGAACCATGTCCCGCACACTTTTTCAAGCATTTCCGTTATGTCCGATATAGCGCCCGCATAATTCACCATTTTTATGCCGAATATATAAACCGTTTTTTTCCGCTCGCCTATCACAATCACGTTCTCGCACTCAATCCCCATGTTTTCAAGATTTGCGAAAATCTTTTCTGACATTTCTCTTTTAAACGAAATGTCTTCTTTACCTGCCTTGACGTTATTCTGTAAAAGTTTTGCGATACTGTCAAAATTGGACGCGAAGATTTTCGTCTTGTCGTTAACTATATTTTCCTCGGTCCTGCGGCAGTAAACGGAATTTATATAATCTTTTATATCCGAAATCTTCACGCAGTTTTCGGCGAATATTTTTGAGATTCCCAAATTGTCTACCCTGTGGTTTTTATGCACGTACTCGCTGGCTTTTTTGTGCAGAGTGGAGAGATGTCCTCTTTCGCGCAGTTCGCATTCCCCGCACTTCTCGCATTCCCCGCATGACTGTTCCACAGCCGCCGAAACTATGGCTTTTACTTCGTTCAGTGTCGGAATTTTCAGCCTGTCCGAAAATTCGTAGAAAACTGCAGATAAATTTTTGAAAGCGTCGGACAGGTTGTTTAATTTATTTGCGGGAAGTTCTGTAACCAAAAGCCCTCTGTCCAGAATAGGCGCGGGTCTGCCTGACGGCGCAAGTCCCGTTTCATTCGGCAGTACCGCCGACGAAGCCGCCTTTCGCATCACTGACGCGTAAAATGCTGACGCAGGCAGATAAATTGCAAAACCTATCGCCATATTTGGTATATATCTCTGAATCGCATCGATTCCGGCGACATATATCGAATAGCTTACCGCCGACACAAGACCCGCTACTATTGCAAGCGTCGGCGACTGCGAAAAGAACAGACCGGACACAAGCCCGCATATTCCCAAAGTCACGGCTCCGGCGGTGTCGCCCAAAGCTATGCCGCATAGAAGCCCCACCAACGCTCCCCTTGTCATATCGGACAGTATGCCGTCATGATTCATCAGATTCAGCGAAAATCTGTTTATGATTTCTTCGTCGCTTCCGCCGACATTTTCGAAATCGCCGTAATCCTCGGATTTCAGAGTATTTTTGCTTTTTCTTCCGGTTTCGACACTGTTGTTCTGCGATTTTTTTATGCCGGAATTGGCGGCTATAAGGGTCAGCATAAACGAAAATATATAGCCGATCGAAAGGGTGTATATATAATACGGGGCTAAAAAATAAATCACTGTGAATATAACGGAACATATCCCCGCTTTTTCGAGGATTTTATTGTCTGTTCCCACGTCGAACAAACCGCAGTAAAGATATGTAAACAGCATTGAAATCAGCACAAACAGCATTACGGCTATCAGATCCGTATAAACTATGCTCTCTATTTGCAGAGCCAATTTCACAAACCCCGCGACGCTGCATGAAATTGCACACACCAGAACAGACATAATAACCAAGCCGGTATCGTTGAAATGCACTAACCGCAGAAGTTTTACTTTTTCTTTTCCGGGCAGATTTTTATACGACGGACTTGCGGAAAGCATTTTTGACTTTGTTTTTTCTTTATTGTATTTCAAATAAAATTTTACCCCGGCTATAACCGTATACAGCCCGAAGAATACAATAACGTTGCTTTTGCAGAACGCAAGCGAGATTATAAGCCCCGCATATATATAAAAAATGTATTTGTCCGCCGCGCAGATAATAGATATGCCGAGGGGATTCATGCCGAGCGGCATAGCCACGCTTCCGCATATTACAGAAAAGAGAAGAATTAAAAATCGTTTTGATATATCTGACAGGCTGATTTTCTTTGCGGCGTTTGATTTCTGTTTATATTGAATACGTTTAATCTGTTCAGCCTGCTGCGAAGACGTCGGGATTGCCCGTCTTGTCTGCGCTGTTTGTTCCGACTGTTCAGTTTGTCCGCGATAATCGGGAATGGCTAAATCTTCAGAAATTTCGGATTCATCAGTTTCATCAACAACATCGAAGCTGTCGGAAACATCAAAATCTGCGGATTTGCCGGAGTTATTATAACTGCCGTAACCGAATGAAAAATTCACTTTGTTCTTCTTATCTTTTTTCACTGAATCGAAAGTTTTAACAAACTCTTTTCTTTCCAAATTAGCCGTATTGTCTAAACTGGTATCGTCGTTATTGATTTTATCAATACGGGCGGTATTATTGTATTCGTCTATAATATCTGTTTTCGGCTTGATATATTTATTTTTGATATTGTATTTTTTGCCGGCATCTTTATTTACGGAAATTTCTTCGGAATCGGAATTTATCGGCGCTTTCGTAAATTTAACCATGGAATCAGGGATTTCTTCGAAATCGTTTATATCGCTTTCGTCGTAATCTTCTTCCGGCAAATCGTCGTCGATTACATAACCGTCGCTTTTGTCGTATATAACAAAATTCGCAACATCAGAAAGCATTCTTTTAAGCTTCTTCGGCGGATATACTGAGCTTTGCTCAGCAGGCGCGCTTTCTTTGTTTGCGTTTATCTGTCCGGCTGAATGTAATTCACTATCAGAACTTTCAATATTTTTCACATGATTTCTTGCCATTACAACTACCCTCTTGCATTTAATGTTATGTGTAATATAAATTCTACAATAAGTAATATATTTTATTTGTCATTTTTTCTGCCATTGTAAAATTTTTTCGCCCGACCAAGCGTAGCTCAGTATGCCCCCTTTTGAAAGGGGGCTTTGGCAAAATCTTTTACGTCGTTCTTAAATTCGTCTTGTATATTTTTGAAACTTTTCGTTGAATACAACCAACAGTCACGGCGATTTGATTTGTAACAGAAAGTTCATAAGCGAATGTGGTATAATACACAAGGGTGATAAAATGTGTATTATGGAAGAATTTGAGAAAATAACGACGACAGTGGAGCATGAAGGATATTACTACAAAATATCAGATGTGATAAAAATACTGATACTGGGGTTGCTGAGTAGTCTGAAAACAATGAAAGAAATACATGGGTGGTCAAAATCGAAGAGAATAAGCGCGATGTTGCTGGAGAAATTCGGGATAAAGAAAATCTCATGCTATTCGCATTTTACGGTACTTGTAGGTCTGATAGACAGCGAGGAACTGAACAAGATATTCATGGAGTTTTTCCAGAAATTGGTGGAAACGGTGGTAGGAAAGACGATAGCAATAGACGGAAAAACTGTATGCAGTACGGCAAATATGGGGAAATACGCATCACCATTGCACATAGCGAGCGCGTTCGTGGTGGAAAACGGAATCACGATCGGACAACTGGCATCGGAGGGAAAAGGTAAGGAAATACCATGCGTTCAAGAGTTGATTCGATTGTTGGATATAGAGGGAGCAACAATAGTAACAGACGCGCTGCACTGCCAGAAAAAGACAGCAAAAGAGATATTGGAGGCAGGAGCAGACTATGTTTTTTCGGTGAAGAAAAACCAGAAAGAGTTATATGCTGATGTATCGGAAATGATAGATTTCAAGCTCACAGACAAGTATGAGCAACTCAACGTGCCTTTGGAAAAAGTGACTAAAGTCGAAAAAGGTCATGGTCGGATAGACAAACGTACAGCGTTCGTAACATATGAAGTCGAATGGCTACAAAAGTCCGGCAAATGGCATGGCACACAGAGCCTTGGAGCGATTGCGACTACTACGGAAACCCGGTACTACATCTCTTCTCGTAAATTATCACCATTGGAATTGCTTGAAATCACTCGCAATGAATGGTCGGTTGAGAGTATGCACTGGCAGTTAGATGTTATTTTCAACGAGGACAGAACAACTTTGCTCGAGGAAAACGCGCAAAAGACCTTAAACATTTTACGTAAGACGGTTTTGAATGTTGTCAGGACTTATCGCGACAGATTTGAACCAAAACTCAACATGGTCGATATTATGCGCAACTGCTTGTTTGATGACGATTTCTTGTTGCTTGTTTTAGTTCGTTTCGATGATTGTGTCTAATTTGTTACAAATCAAATCGCCGTGACCAACAGTTGATTGACATTTTCTAAAATATAGTATATTATTATAATTAGGATTAACGGCGCGCGTTAATAAAGGCAAAAGTTAAATTTTAAATTAATTTTATTAGGGAGTTATTTTATGGATTTAGAATATGAAACAAATGTAGAAAATGATATTATGTATAAGCCGGATGATGCTGTATTTATAAAAGCTATAGATACGAAAAATGTAAAAGAAATTTCAGCTCATCTTCTTGAAAAGAAGATTGTTGTTTTGGACTTCGATAGAGTGCAAAAAGAAGTAGCCAGACGCGTTATTGATTATTTATCGGGAGCGGTAGGTATTCTGGGCGGGCAGGTTATAAAAGCCACTGACAATATGTGGGTTTTTGAACCATGTTAAATAAAATAATTTAAATTACAGAGGAGTGAATTATATATGTACGATATGAAAGGTTTCGGAGAAAGAATAGCGGTTTTACGCAAAAATAAAAATATGACGCAGGACGAACTTGCCCAAAGGCTTGGCGTCACAAGTCAGGCGGTTTCGAAATGGGAAAACAGCCTAAGCTATCCCGATATAGAAATAATCCCGACTATATGTTCTATACTTGAAGTCAGTCTCGACGATATTTTCGGCAAAGTAAAACAGGATGTGAGCAATTTATCTTTTCCCCCGGTATTCAAAGGAGCGAATATGGTCGGAACATTCGCAAACGTCGCATGTTATTCCGATAAAGAAATAAATAAACGCGACGGGTCTACAATCACGTTTAAAGACGGCAGTATAGCCGAGCTTCAGAGCCGCAGAGTAGCCAACAGGGGCGCAGGGAAAATACTGCTTAAAACAATCGACGACAGCTACGTCGCCGAGGATATTGCGGACACGTCCGCACGAAGCGGCGGATTTTTGGGGATTTTTAAAAAAGCCTCCCTCACGCAGACAAACCTGCATTTAGAATACGGCGAAATAGAAAATTTGGATTGCAGAATAGCAAACAGTGACTGCATAATATCAAAATCGGAAAGCGGTATTACTGTAATAGACGCGCAAGGGGTGCCCGAATTTATTGATATGCTGCAATTTGATTACGACGGAAGTCTTTTAAAAATATATTATGACAACGATAAAGCAAATAAAATTGACTGGAACAAACTTGATGCAAAGAATAATAAAATTTCGGTTATGCTCGAATGCGACTATAATAAAACAAATACGGCAAATCTTGGCATACATGGCGCAGGGGATATTAAATTGAATGTGAAGTTCAGAAAATCAAATATGGCGGTTCACGGTTCAGGAGATATAGACGCGCCGGTTTCGTTTGAAGAAGCGAATATTGCTGTGCACGGTTCTGGCGATATAGAATTTAATGACGCTGACTACTGCAATATTGCAGTTCATGGTTCCGGCGATGTTAAATTTAACAATTCTGGAAATTGCAGCGCGGGGATTCACGGTTCCGGTGATATAAAATGCAACGACATAGGCAATCTGAATTTGCAAATACACGGTTCGGGAAGTATTGCTCTCAACAACAGCGACAATATATCCGTTAATATACACGGTTCAGGGGATTTGACCGCAAACAATGTAACTGCTTCCGTTTCGGCTCAAACTCATGGTTCCGGTGATATTGATATAAAAAGCGGCGAAATACAGATGTTTGATATATCTCTCAGCGGCGGCGGAAATATCAAAGCTAAGAACGTCACGACTGACAGGGCTAAAATAAAAGTCAAAGGCGGGGGAAAAGTGGAAATAGGCAGGGTAAAAATAGAATCAATCGAGGAATACAACGACGACGCCGACGTTACAATTCATCAAAGAGGGTAATACATGGGAA
>WQYZ01000114.1 GCA_009780985.1 Oscillospiraceae bacterium
GAAGTCGCCAAAAGCGCGTCGGATATGATACTGACGGACGATAATTTCAGCACAATTGTTGAAACGGTTCATAAAGGACGGGATGTATTTTCCAATATACGAAAGACTGTATATTTTCTTTTGGTATGCAACTTTTCCGAAATTATTATTATGCTTGGAGCCCAGCTTATCGGCTGGGGTATGCCGCTCACCCCGATTATGCTTTTGCTTATCAACGTTCTCGGGGACGGAATACCCGGTTTACAGCTCGCCTATGAAAAATCCGATCCGAGAATTATGCAGAGACATCCTATAGGGCGTAAAGAAAGCCTCTTCGAAGGTTTGCAATTCGTAATAGTAAAACAAATAATAGCGTTCGTAGTTGTAACATGGGTAGGTTATTATATAGGGCAATTTGTAGATATATCGTCATCATATCCTCCGTCTCATGCTATCGGACAGACAATTTCATTTCTTGTCGTAGGCTGGACTTCTATACTGCATGTATTTACAGTCCGTAGCAGAAAATCCATGTTCGCTCGCACGCTTAAAGATAACCCGAGAATAGTTGTAAGCGCAGTCGGGATGATTCTTTTATTCGCATTTATCGTTTTAATTCCGGCTTTAGCCGAAATATTCGGTATGGTGACAATCAGTTGGCAGCACTGGATTGTTGTAATTGGTTTATCGCTTGTTCCTACAGTTACCGCCGAAATCGGCAAATTGATTCAGAACAGCGGCGAAATTCATCAAAATATACGCCGCCTTGTAAAACACAAAACCGAAGAATAAAAGTATATAAAATATAAAATAAACAGAGGGGACATATAAGTCATATGTATAAAATTAGATTAATAAAAGACGGGGTTTTTATTAAAAATAACGGCGAAATAAATGAAATAGTAGAATCTTCTGACAAAGATTACGCAAATCTTATCAACAATAAAGAATTTTACAAAATCCAAACTATGGCGTATAAAATTTTAGAAAATCATAATACAAACAAGGCAGACAAAATGAAGTTAAAAATAAAGTTCGACTGTCTTGCCTCGCACGATATAACTTATGTAGGCATAGTTCAAACCGCAAGAGCAAGCGGCATGAAAGAGTTCCCTATGCCGTATGTACTAACCAACTGCCACAACAGTCTGTGCGCAGTCGGGGGGACAATCAACGAAGACGACCATGTTTTCGGACTGTCAGCCGCTAAAAAATACGGGGGGATATTCGTCCCCGCGCACCTCGCGGTCATACATACATATATGCGCGAAATGATGAGCGGCGGCGGAAAAGTGATTCTCGGTTCCGACAGCCATACGAGATACGGGGCTCTGGGCACAATGGCGATAGGCGAGGGAGGACCTGAACTTGTCAAACAGCTTCTTGACAGAACATACGACATAGATTTCCCCGAAATTATCGCCGTATATCTCGCCGGAAACGTAAAACACGGCGTCGGACCGCAGGATGTCGCATTGAAAATAATCGGCGAAGTATTCAAAAATGGTTTCGTGAAAGATAAAGTTCTGGAATTTGTCGGTAACGGAATAAAAAATCTGCCTATTGAATTCAGAAACGGAATAGATGTTATGACGACTGAAGCAGGTTGTCTTTCAACAATATGGACGACTGACGGCGAAGTCGAAAAATATTATGAAAAGCACGGCAGAAAAGGCGACTACAAAGAAATGAACCCCGGAGATATTGCGTATTATGACGGGGCAGTAGTCGTAGATTTGTCAAAAATCGAATGTATGATTGCAATGCCATTCCACCCAAGCAATATTTATGAGATAAATGAAGTAAATCAAAATTTAGAAGATATAATAAATCAAGTGGAAATCAATGCTAAGAAACAGCTTGAAAACAATAATATAGAATATAATCTGAAAAACAAGATAATAAATAATAAGTTTAAAGTAGACCAAGGTATAATCGCGGGCTGTGCGGGGGGGACTTTTGACAATATCTGCGCGGCGCATGATATATTAAAAGATAAAAATACTGGAAACGACGAATTTGCGTTGAGCGTATATCCCTGAAGTCAGCTTATAAATTTAGAGATAACAAAAAACGGCATAGCCGCAGAACTTTTAAGTTCCGGCATAGTTATACGTTCGGCGTTCTGCGGACCGTGTTTCGGCGCGGACAATGTGCCGGCGAACAATGAATTTTCAATCCGCCACACAACCAGAAACTTCCCGAACAGGGAAGGCTCTAAACCGTCGGATGGTCAGATAGCGTCTGTCGCTTTGATGGACGCGCGATCAATCGCGGCTACGGCGGCAAACGGCGGTTATCTCACGGCGGCGACAGAAATCGACGTTGATTATAAAGAATATAAGTATAATTTTGATAGTACAGTATATAAAAACCGCGTATATTTCGGGTACGGAAAAGCCGATACGTCGCTTGATTTAAAATTCGGACCGAATATTGCGGATTGGCCTGCTTTTGAAAGTCTGAGCGAGAACATAATTCTGAAAGTCTGCTCTGTAATCACCGACGAAGTCACGACTACAGACGAGCTTATCCCATCAGGTGAAACGTCATCATACAGGTCAAACCCGTATAAACTCGCGGAGTTTACGCTGTCGAGAAAAGATCCAGAATATGTTAAGAGAGCAAAAGCTGTGGGAGCAGATTCAATATCCGCCCTGATAGAACGGGCGAAAATAGATTTCGCCCCTGCAGAGACGCGTCTTGGCAGCGTGATTTACGCGAATAAACCCGGCGACGGTTCTGCGCGCGAACAAGCGGCGTCATGTCAGAAAGTGTTAGGCGGCGTTGCGAATATCGCAAGAGAATACGCGACAAAACGTTACAGAAGCAATCTTATAAACTGGGGAATGATTCCGTTTATTTATAACGGCAAAGATTTGCCGTTCAAAAACGGCGATTATATTTTTGTGCCGAACATCAGAAATGCGATAAAGAATAAAGATAAGGCTGTAAAAGCGTGTATTTGCAGGGGCGATTGTCAATCGCCCGCCGAAATCCGCGAAATTGTTTTGCAATTACCCGAGCTCACGAACGACGAGAGGGATATAATCCTTGCAGGTTGTCTGATTAATTATTATAGAAAATAAAAAGGTGTTTTGATAATGATAATGTTCTGGAATCGTCGTGAAATTTATGTTGGATTTTCAATGGATGAATCTAATCGAATAATTTATATTTTAGCGGCAAATAAGATTAGTTATGCTCAGCGCATAGTACATAATAATATGTACTACGTATATGTTCACAAAAAAGATGCCGAAAAAACCCATTGCTTAATAAATAACATACAAAAATAAATTTATACGGGGGTACATATATAAATGAAAAATATTAAAATAATCGCGCTGATTATAATTGTCTTAATCACTTTCACTGCGTGTTCTAAAAATAAATCCAATACCAATAATGGCGCAACAGACCAATCTCAGCCGAATAATCAGGGAGATTCAACTTCAGCGACAGCTGTTGAACGTCCAAATATTCCCGACGGTACAAATTACAACGGCTATCAATTTAAAATACTTGCAAAACATTTCGGCACTACCACGGAAAGCGAGGTTTCTGCCGAGCAGGAAAACGGCGAGCCGTTGAACGATGCTCTTTATAAACGCAACAGCACTGTCGAAAGTCTGCTCAACATAAAAATTTCACAAGTCACCTCTACTGACAGCAATCTTGTGAGCTATGTTGAAAAAATCGTACAGTCCGGCGATACTTCTTCTTTCGATGCAATGTGTGTTCAGGATTATGATAATATAGACCTTCTTCAAGCAGGTGATTTAGTTAATTTATATACCGTTCCGAATATTGATCTTCAAAAACCGTGGTGGGATCAGAAGACCGTCAAAGATTTGTCGTATAAAGGCGATAAATTATATTCTGTAAACGGCGATATATGCTGGTATGACAAATACAGTTTGATGGTGGTATATTTCAATAAAAATTTATTTGACCAGAATGGACTCGCATACCCGTATCAGGATGTTTTAGACGGAAAATGGACTCTCGATAAATTTTCGCAGCTTATAAAAGGATTTACAAAAGACGTGAACGGCGACGGAATTTTAGATCAGGAAGACCAATGGGGAATGCTTGAAAATACGGACGCAACATATCATTTTACGGTGGGAGCCGGAGAATCCATAGCTTCTGTAAACGCCAACGGAGTTCCGGTAATAAATTCGCAGACCCCGCGGCATTTACAGGTAGTTGAGGCTTTCGGAAATTTATTTTCGGACAAAAATAACGTTTTAATTGCGCAGAGCGGACAAATGCCAAACGTTGCGGACCAGTGGACTGACGGTCTGTTTTATGTATTCAGAAACGGCAGAGGGCTGATGATGGCGGAAATGGTCGGGACTATTCCGACATTCAGGGATATGCAGGACGATTTCGGAATCCTGCCGCAGCCGAAACTCGACGAATCTCAATCGGAATATTATACGTTCACAAGCGGCGGCTGGGCTTCCTCCTACAGCATTCCGATTACAAATCCGGATCTTGACCGCACAGGCATGATACTTGAAACTATGGCGGGATATTCGAGCGATACTATAATCCCCGCACTTATCGACGTTTCTCTGAAATCAAAATTTGTGCGCGACGAGCAGTCGGCGAAAATGCTTGAAATAGTATTTGCTACCAAAAAATACGATTGGTGCGAAAGATTCAGATGGGGCGGAATTTATGACGCTTACGCTGCAGTAACAAAAGACGGGTTTGGGAATTTCGTATCCGCAGTAGAAAAACTAATGCCGCAAGCGCAGGCGTCGTTAGATAAAACGATTGCCACATTGGATAGTTTAAATTAAATTATTCAAATATAAAAATCAAATGCTAAGGGTGTAAATATTTTTATGAACGAAAATAATTATGATTTAAAAGATTTGCGCGGCAAAATAGACGAAATTGACGACAACATCGTGAAATTGCTCTTAAACCGTTTCGACGTTACGCAAAACGTCGCGGAATATAAAAAAGAAAATAACCTTGATATTTTACAGCAGGGCAGGGAAGACGAAGTTTTACATAATATAGCCGAAAAGATTAAAAATTCCGGGAAATCTGAAGATTATCAAAAATATATACTGCATATTTACAGAGATATTCTTGACGCAAGCAAAATGTTGCAATATAAAATAAATCAAAAAAACAAATCGGAAGAACTTGAAAATCTTGTTTTGAATTCATATAAAGATTATACAATATTTGACGACGGTAATATAAAAAAAGCCGTTGTCGGCTGTCAGGGCGTCAAGGGCGCGTATTCCGAAAAAGCCGCGAAAATTTTGTTTAGAGATAATAAAAAAATCTTTTTTGAAAACTGGTCGAACGTTTTCAGCGCAGTGAAAAACGGCGAGATTAATTATGGCGTAATCCCTCTCGAAAATTCCAGTGCGGGGGAAGTTAAAACAATCTATAATTTGCTGCAAAATTTCGGATTTTATATAATCGCCGGAATAGATTTGCCGGTTTCGCACTGCTTGCTGACGAAAAATAATATAGATATATCCGAAATAACCGACGTTTATTCCCATGAACAGGGGTTATTGCAGTGCAAAGATTTCTTTGAAGCAAATCCGCGCATAAAAAAACATATATCTCAAAACACAGCGGCGGCGGCTAAATTTATAAGCGAGAACGACAGTATTCACTATGCGGCTATAAGCTCCGAAGACTGCGCGGAGTTATATAATTTGCGCATAAAAATAAAAGATTTGCAGGATTTCAAAAACAATGTCACAAGATTTATCTGTATATCAAGGGATGCGAAAATCTACAAAGACTCAGATAAGTTCACAATTTCTTTGAGAATTCCGAATGTATCCGGCGCACTAAACAAACTTCTTGTGAAATTTTCTATATTTGAAATAAACCTTACAAAAATAGAATCGCACCATATTTCCGGAAGCGATTTTGAGTTTATGTTTTTTATAGACGGAGAAGGTTGCGTATATAATTCCGAAATTAAAGATTTGCTGTGCGAAATTAAAAACGAGACGGAATTTTTCAGATTTTTGGGAAATTATAAATGCATAAAATAAATCATATAAATTCAATCAAAAATTGAAAACATTTTTAATTATAATGAAAGTAAATGAAAGGTAAGGAATAAAATTTATGCCAAATATGCAGAAAATGATTATATCTCAGGATACGCCAAGTTTCAAAATCGACAAAAATATCTACGGTCATTTCAGCGAACACCTTGGACGGTGCATATACGAAGGAATGTTTGTCGGCGCAAATTCAGAAATACCTAACATCAACGGCATGAGAACCGATGTTGTGAACGCCCTAAAAGCTATAAAAATACCAGTGCTGCGCTGGCCCGGCGGCTGTTTTGCGGACGAATATCATTGGGCGGACGGCATTGGGCCTAAAGAGAAACGTAAAAAGATGATAAATACCCACTGGGGCGGAGTGGTGGAAGACAACAGTTTTGGAACTCACGAATTCTTAGAGCTGTGCCGCCAGATTGAATGTGAGCCGTATATCTGCGGCAACGTCGGAAGCGGCACGGTCCGGGAAATGCAGGAATGGGTTGAGTATATCACATTTGACGGATTGTCGCCGATGTCGCAGCTGAGGCAGGAAAACGGTCAGAAAGACCCGTGGAAAATAAAATACTGGGGAGTGGGCAATGAAAACTGGGGCTGCGGCGGCAATATGTCCGCCGAATATTACGCCAATGAATATAAGAGATATGCTACATATATTAGGAACTTTTCCGGCAATATGATACATAAGATAGCGTGCGGACCCAGCGATGCAGATTATAATTGGACGGAAGTGCTGATGCGCGAGGTCAGGTATATGATGTGGGGGTTAAGCCTCCATCATTACACTCTGCCCACAGGGAACTGGGGAGCAAAAGGCAGTGCGACTGATTTCGACGAAAACAGTTATTTCCACACTCTCAAGTCCACAATGAAAATGGACGAGCTTATCACGCGGCACAGCACAGTTATGGACAAATACGATCCGGGCAAGGCGATAGCGTTAGCTGTGGACGAATGGGGTATCTGGACGGATTGCGAACCCGGAACAAACCCCGGATTTCTATATCAGCAGAACTCTTTAAGAGACGCGCTTCTCGCGGCTGTCAACTTCGATATATTCAATAAACATGCCGACAGGGTAAAAATGGCGAATATCGCACAGACGGCGAATGTTTTGCAGTCCGTCGTTTTGACCGATAAAGAAAAAATGATTCTCACCCCCACATATCACGCATTTAAACTGTATACGGCACATCACGACTCGATTTATCTTCCGGTTTATTTCAAATCGCCCGACTATTGCTTTGAAAACGAACGAATACCCGCCGTGTCGTGCACCGCGTCCAAAAGTTCTTCAGGCGAAATAAATATAACCATTACAAATATCGACTCTGAAAACGAATATGAATTTGAGATAGAAATCAGAGGAGCAGCAAGCATAAATTCGGTCTCGTCAGAGATACTGACGGCGGACAAAATAAATTCAGTTAACACATTTGAAAAACTGGATACGGTGACAACCCAGACTTACGACGGGTTCACGGTAAAAGACGGCGTATTTACGGTAAAACTTGCCCCGAAATCACTGGTTCTTATTAAATTATGCGATAAAGCGGCTAAATGATAATGAAAGGGAAATAATTTATATGTATATCTTTAATAAAAGCGCACCGGATTTAATAAACAATTCTGTAAAGCCATTGGATGAAATAAAAATACTTGTTCGCGGCAATATTTCAGTTTCGGACGGCGACGGAAAGGAATATTTTACAGCCCATGCTGACGGCGGCGAAATTGATTTTATCGTAGGCGGCGCGTTAGGTATTCATACAGTCCGCGCAACTGACGACGAAGGCAACACAACAGATATTCTTACGTTTAATGTAGACGCAAAAAGCGAAGTAAACGATAAGGGCGGAAAATTCAGAAAATTGTTCGAAATACTCGAAAGTACGATGAACGTATACGGCGGCACAGGGACTATAATATATGAGGGAAAAGAGTACAAAAATTTTGTGGTTTGGATATTGGACCATTTGCATACGGCAAAAGGGTTCAAGTATCTCAGCCCTCACGCGGACGGATTAGTAAATATTTTGAAAAAGCTTCAACGCGAAGACGGCATGATATGGAGTTTTATCTATCGCGCCAGCGAGGGAGATTATTATATCAGCGCGTATAACAAATACGGCTACGCGGAAAAGTTCGGGGATCATGTCGCGGCTCGCCAGCCTGTGGAAAACCACTGCGAGTATAATTATGTGGACTGCGTATATTTGGTATGGCAGAGCTGCGGAGACGACGAATGGATGTGCGGTATGCTCGATAGTTGTAAAAAAGCGTTGGATTACAGCGTCACGGATAAAGCCCGCTGGTCTGAAAAATATAAGCTTCTTAAAAGAGCCTATACTATAGATTCATGGGATTTTCAGCCTCACGATAAATATTTAGTGGATTTCCCGTTGGGAAAAGGTCAAATGATTGACCCTGACAAAACGAAATTTACGATATTTTACGGCGACAACACAGGTTATGCGCAATCGTGCGACGAATTAGCCCAAATGCTGTTATATTCCGGGGAAAAGGACGAAGCCGATAAATATTTTAAAAGAGCAAAAGATATACGCGAACGGATTGACACGCTTGCATGGAACGGAAGATTCTATCGCCACCGTATTGAGGAGGACCAGACTGTCGTTCGAGATTTCGGCGTTGACGAAGCGTCGCAAATCAGTTTCTCAAATTGCTATACTTTAAACAGAGGGTGTACGCATGAGCAGGCAGTCGCTATTATAAAAACATATATGGAGCTTAAAGAGAATCTGCCGAACGGTTCGCCCGGCGAATTCTATGCGATATATCCGCCGTATGAAAGCGGATTTGACGAGGGCGGAACAAACTCCAAATGGCAGTATATGAACGGCGGGGTACATCCTCACGCGGCGGGAGAATTGGCGAGGGGCGCGTTTAAAAACGGTTATGAGAAATACGGGGTTGACATATTGGACCGTATCAGCGCAATGGCTGAAAAGAGCGGCGGAATAGCGAGGTTTGCCTATACCGGCGCATATGAACTTGGAGAACCTCCCGCGCAGATTTTTACCACCACAGATATATCAGCTTATACAAATATGGATTTATGGAATATCGGCGGGGACGGTTCCGCTAAATGGATGTTTGACGGTCTTGGAAACGACTTGCGCTATTTCTCCACAGGGAATCAGACTTTTGCGGGAGTGCCGTATATGATCGCAGATCCTGAAACTAACGGCAGAAAAGGGGCTGTCGCTGTGTCAGTAAATTCGGGACTTACGCAATATGTGAATATTCCGGTAAATCAAACGGCAGGGTCAATATATTTACTGCACGCCGCGGCGCATTCCCCCGAATCCAATGTGTGCAGTCTTTTCACTTATATTTACGATGACGGAACGGAATATGTAAAGCCTATATTATACGGGAAACAAATCACTAACTGGTGGTTTTCACAATTGAACGCCGAAAACGCCGGAATAGCGTGGAAAGGCAAAAGTGAAATGTGTATCGGTATGGGTGTGTGCTGGGCAGAGATAATAAATCCGAATCCCGGCAAGACAATAAAATCCGTCAGATTTACGGCGGGACCCGACGGCGCGCTGTATGCTTTACTCGGTCTTACCCTGTCCGACAGGTCGTCGTATAAAAAGCCCGCGTATGAATCCACAGGCGGACCCGACAACTGGTCGGGCGGACTATGTATGGCGGCTCTTATTGAAGGATTGGGTGGCGTTACAGATAAACAGACGCTCTATCGCCATGCGGAAATTTCGCCGAGGTGGACAGCCGCCGATGTTGAATCAGTTACGTTTACAGCTCGTTATGCCGCTTCAAAAGGATATATAAAGTATATTTACCGCCACAATGCGGAAAACAAATCAATTTATCTGACTGCAACGGGCAGCGGCAAACGCTGTGATTTCAGAATATTGCTTCCCAATAATGCGTGCGAAATCGGTAATGTCACCGTAAACGGAGAAGCATATAAATATGACTTGGAAAAAGTCGAAAATTCTATTTATTGCGCTTTCACCGCAGCTCCGTCAAAACCGTTGGATATTTGTATTAAATACGTATAATAAAGGAGAAAAAGTATATGAAAAAATGTAAAATCGGAATAATAGGCGCAGGAGGCATTGCTCAGGGCATTCATCTTCCTGTTTTGTCAGAACTCGCGGATGTTGAAATAGCCGCCGTCTGTGACATTAGACGGAACAGAGCGGAATCTGCGGCAAAAAAATTTAACATTCCCAAAATATATAATTTATATCATGATATGCTGAAATCAGAAAATATCGACGTTGTTTATGTCCTGACCGAACCGGAGCAGATGTTTAGAGTCGCTTCCGACTGCATGAATGCAGGAAAGCATGTATTCATGGAAAAACCTATGGGAATTACGGCTTTTCAAGCGAATAGTCTGCGGGAAACAGCAATCAAAAACAAAAAAATTCTGGACGTAGGCTATAACCGACGTTATATACCTTTGGTGATTGAGATAGTGTCGCAAATGCGCAAACTCACAAAAATAAATCAAATCTCCGGCTATTTCTATAAAAACAGTACGGCTTCGTTCTATGGAGGATGCGCGAGTTCTTTTGTATGCGATGTAATTCACGTCATAGATTTAGTGCGGCATATCGCGGTCGGAGGAGAAAGCGGGAACGTTTCGCAGGTTTCTACATTGGAAACTGTAAATCCAAAAACGAATGTCCCCGAATCCTGGTACTCGACTATGAAATTCGACGACGGGATAAACGGAATAATCTGCGCAAATTATAATGCGGGAGGCAGAGTGCATAAATTTGAACTTCACGGGGTAGGGGCGAGCGCGTACATAAATCTCGGCTTCGGCGACTCCGGCTGCGACGGCAGAATTTTATGCGACGGCGCAAGTTTTTCTATTGTTTCAGAGGGCGGGGGCAATAAACAGATTCAGGAATTCGACGGAATAAAAATCGCGGGGAGCGACCGTTACGAAAATTACTACGGTTACCGCGACGAAGACATTGCGTTTGTAAACAAAGTGCTGGAAAACCCCGCAGAAACTGATATTGCACGCGTCAACGAGGACTATTATTCCATGAAACTCGCGGAAACTCTCTTAAATTCGCGGAAATAATTACAATTAACCATCATGTAAATATAATAAAAATAGCAGTTGAAGTCAAGAAAAATAATCCGATCTGCTGTAAAATATGATTACAGGAGGCGAGAAAACGATGAATGTAGTTGAACAAATGAAAGCATATATAAAAGCACATTTACAGGAGATTATAACATCAAGCAACATAGCAAAATCAGTCGGATATTCGCAATATCATGCGGCGCGTTTATTCAAAGAGGAAACAGGCCTGTCCCCGTTTGAGTATATCCGCCGAGAACGATTAATTCAATCCGCATATGCTTTAAGAAATGGAAATCCAAAGGTGCTTGATATAGCTCTCGATTTTGTTTTTGACAGTCACGAAGGTTTTACGCGGGCATTTGCGAACGCATTTGGGATAACCCCGAAAAAATACGCGAGTTACCCGAATCCTGACGGTTGGCTTATCCCGTATCGTTATCTCGACCGACACAAATCAAAATCAAATTTAAAATCGGAGGAATTTTATATGGAAACAAAAACAGCGGTTATTTTTACGCAAATCATGGAACGACCGGCGAGAAAACTTATTTTGAAAAGAAGTAAAAAAGCGACACATTATTTTGAATATTGCGAAGAGTTCGGCTGCGGAAATAATCGCGCGTCAGCCCCGTGGGATATTCTTTGCAATATTAAAGAAGCATTATATGAACCCGTTGGCGTATGGCTGCCGGAAAATATGTGTCCTGAAGGCACAGGCATTTACGCGCATGGCGTTGAAGTATCCGCCGACTATAAAGGCGATATACCGGTAGGTTTTGACGTTATTGACCTTGAGCCGTGCAAAATGCTTGTATTTCAGGGCGAGCCGTATGACGATGAAAATTATCAGGACGCTGTAGGTACTTGTATGGAACGAATAGGCAAATATAATCCCGAAGTTTATGGTTATAAATACGCCGACGAGATTGCGCCGATAATGCAGCTTGCGCCTATGGGCTGGCGCGGTTATATTGAAATGCGTCCAGTCAGAGAAATGAAGTAATTATAAATTGCAGGGTGTGATGAAAATCACACCCTGTATCGCATTATATCTACAGCAACTCAAAGTGATTGCGTTTAAAACGCAGCAGATTTTCGTTCTGCATTCTTGATAATTCCGCGGACATGGAACTTCTGTCTACCGATAAATAGTCCGCCAATTCCTGCCGGTTAAACGGAATATCGAAAATATTGCTTTTGTTAATCCGACCTTGTTCGGACAGATATGACAATAACTTTTCACGCGTGGTACGCTGTGTGACATGTTCTAATTTCTGTGTAAGCATAATATTTTTATTCGCCAATATTCTAACTAAATTTTTTATAATCTGCGTATGAAATCCGCAGGCGTCCGCGCATGTAATTAAGATACTGCCGCAGTTAATCAGGAAAATATCCGAATCTTCTATCGCCATTACACTGACCGGGAGTTTTTCAACCTGAGCGCATGAAAAAGCCTCTCCGAAAAGTCCGCCAGATTCAATACGGGTAAGAATAACTCTGTTTCCCCAGAAGTCCTCGCGAAGTATATCTACCGCTCCTGAAAGCACAATTCCTATGGAATCAGCTTTCTGTTCAGGAGCAAATATAAAACTGTTTTTTTTAAACTGTTTTTTTACTGCAGAAAGACATGAATTTAATGTATATATGTCGTCTTTTTGTATATTATAGAAAAGCGGACAAGCATTTAAAATATCTATAAAATTATTCATGTTAAGCCTCATTTCATCATATTTTTTACTGTTTCGATTATTTTATCTTTGCAGGATTCCAACGGATATTTGATTGACAGTTTTTTGTCCCGGCTGACAATTTCACAGCAGTTTTCCTTTATATTTCTCGGGCTTATGATAACTCGCAATGGAACCCCGAATAAATCGGCGTCCGAAAACATCACGCCTGCGCTTACATTTCTGTCGTCGTAAATCACCTCAACGCCGTTTGACTGGAGTTCGTTATATAAATTATCCGCGACAGTTCTGATTCTTTCGTAGTCCGAACGGACGGCGCATAAATGAACCTGCCACGGGGCGACAGACATAGGCCATACCGGTCCGTATTCGTCGTGGCGGGTCTCGCATATAGATGCGGCAAGTCTGCCTATACCGATTCCGTAACAACCCATTATCGGATAATTGAACTGTCCGTTGCTGTCGATATATTGCATTCCCATTGCTTTCGTATATTTTGTTCCCAGCTGAAAGATATGCCCTACCTCTATTCCTTTTGAAATCGAAATTGACTTTTTGCCGCACTTGGGGCATATTCCGCCGGTTATAATTTTAGCGAAATCATGATATTCAACGCTTTTTATGTCTCTTGAAATATCCAAACCTGTGTAATGATATTCATTGTTATTTCCACCGCATACAAAGTTATTTGTTCCATGAAGTGATTTATCGAACAAAACGGTGAGTTTATTATTTGTATTATCAAGATTATACGGACCGATATATCCGGCGCACAAATCAGAATTGTTTTCGTTCTCAATTACTGCGGGGTGAATATCGCAGTGCAGATAATTTGCGAGTTTTATTTCATTTACATCCAAATCCCCGCGTATAAATACAACAATATAACTGTCGTCAATATCTCTTTGATATACGACAGCTTTGCATGTTTTTTCTTTTGAAACATTTAAAAATGCACATAGATCCTCTATCGTTTTTACATTTGGAGTATATATGGAATTTAAAGATTCTGAAATATCGTCGCGCATGTTTTCCATTATACTTTCCGCCGCTTCCATGTTTGCGCTGTAACCGCAATCGTTGCAAATCGCAATCGAATTTTCGCCTACAGGAGTTAGAAGTATAAACTCATACGACATATTTCCGCCCATCATGCCCGAATCTGCGGCGACGGAAATCACTTCGGGGATACCGACTCTGGTAAAAATTCGCTCATATGCTTTAAGACATTTTTCAAAGTATTTTTCTAAATCTTCATTTGAAGTATGGAAAGAATATGCGTCTTTCATAGTAAATTCACGCACTCTAATAAGTCCGTATTTCGGGCGCGGTTCGTCGCGGAATTTAGTCTGTATTTGATATATCATAAACGGATATTTGACGTAGCTTTGCGCATATTCCCTCACAAGGTGAACAGCCGCTTCCTCATGCGTCATTCCAAGCACAAGCGGACTTTCATTTCTGTCAGAGAAACGCGCAAGCGTATTATCCACGCTGTCATATCTGCCGGATTCCTGCCACAGCGACGCCGGCAACACAACGGGGAACATGACTTCCTGACCGTCGATTGCGTCCATTTCCTC
>WQYZ01000115.1 GCA_009780985.1 Oscillospiraceae bacterium
AACAAAATCAGCGGATTTAAAGCTGATATAACCCCCGCGAAAAGTATAAATGAAAGTATATTTGAAATAAGCATAACAAAATATTCTGTAAATCGCAGTACGTAAGATAAACGGGGATTTGCGCATATCTCGTCGATTTTTTTATTTGCGTTCTGAAATTCGGGAGTTTCGATAATTTCATAATCAGCGTCAAGATATTTCTGATATTTAATTCTCTGATAATATCCCCACAGTTTTGTGATTAATACGGCTGTGGTTTTTACTTCTATAAAATTATATATAAGCTCAAAAATCATAGTCCCTGAGAGAAGCGCGGCGATAACCGCGATTATCTGCCGTATATTATCCGAAAACTGGAGTCTGTCGAGAATAATTTTCGGCGTGTATAACGCGATAACAGCCAGTACAAAAACAACCGGGATTTTTGCGACCGCCAATATTGCCGCAGATTTCTGACCGCTGTCCCAGATATTTTTAAACGCGTATGCGGTGTTTTGAAATATGTTATACTTAGGTTTTTCTTTTTTATGTTTCATAATTTCCTTTCAAATCAATTAATCAAATATCAAAAACGGCTAAGGTTTGCCCGCGAATTTAATCGCGTATAACAACCTTAGCCGCTTATTACTTTTATAATTCAATACTACTTTATGGGTAGTTCTTATAAAAATCAAAGAGGACTAAGCCTGTGTTTCCAGACGGATTCGCAGACCTATTTTTGTTATTGAATACGTAACCCATATATCTGATTAACACGGCGTTTGCCCCTTTCATATTTGATGTTGAATAGTATAACAGATATAAATTGAAAAGTCAACACATAATTTGTGAATTTTTATTTTCCGCATAATACTGCGCCTGCGCATGCCACAATTCGTGATACTTGCCGCTCTCGTCCGCGATAAGCGCGTCGTGACTGCCCCGCTGTATCAGCTCGCCCTCGTGGAACACCGCTATATCGTCACAGAACCGGCATGACGACAATCTGTGCGATATGTATATCGCCGTCTTGCCGCCCACGATTTCGTTAAACTTCGAGTACACCTCGAACTCCGCAATCGGGTCGAGCGCGGCGGTCGGTTCGTCGAGGACGATAAACGGCGCGTTTTTGTACAGCGCGCGTGCCAGCGCGATTTTCTGCGCTTCGCCGCCCGATATTTCCACGCCTTTTTCGTCAAAGTCTTTGTACAGCGGGGTTTCAAGCCCGTCGTCCAATTTCGCAAATCTGTCTGAAAATCCCGCTTCGTCTAAATAACCGACAGCTTTTTCTTTATCGTAATCCACAGACGCGGCGACATTCTGTCCGAGCGAGAACGAAAAGAGTTTGAAATCCTGAAATACTACGGAAAATACGCTCATATATTCGCTGTAATTATACTTTTTGATGTTGAATCCGTTCAGAGTTATTTCGCCCTCTGTCGGGTCATAAAGACGGCAGAGCAGTTTTATCATCGTGGTTTTGCCGCTCCCGTTCATGCCGACGACCGCGAGCCGCTGTCCGATTTTGAATTTCATAGACAAATTTTTCAATGCGTAATTTTCACTGCCGGGGTATTTGAAGCTGACGTTTTTGAACTCTATTTCATATTCGTTGTCGTCGCGTTTTTCCACGGGCAATGTGCCTTTGCGCAAATCGTTCGGCAAATCCATAAACTCGAAATATGCGCCGAGAGCGATATTGTTTGTTCTAAGCTGTGTAAGTTCAGACATAAATCCTGAGAACGACCCAATAAATTCATTTATACTTCCGATGTACTGTACTATGCTTCCAACTTCAAATATCCCCAAAAGAGCTTTTAATCCAACAAAAACATATACTATGCCGCTTATAAAGATTCCTGATACAGAGCCAAGATTACCGTAAAATATCCCGCTTTTTGCCATAAGATTTGTAATAGGTTTAGCACCGTCCATATTCATTTCATTTTCTTTCATTAAAAAGTCTTTTTGATTATATATTCTAATATCTTTTCCCGCTTGATAAGTCCCTGCATATTCGGAATAATAATAATTCATAAATCTATTAAGTTTCAGAAAACCCGTGCCTAAATTAAGCATTTTTTTCATTCCGGCCGAAGTTAAGTACATACTGAAAATCACATTGCCGATTATAACCAAAATCATGATAACAGAAAAAGCGTAAGAGTTAATAAATGCTAAAAATCCTTTATAATTTACGGCTGAAAAACGGACGAAAACATTATATGTTATAGCTATTGCAAAAAGTATTTTTAAAAAATTTGTTACGATACTTTCAAATGAATTAACTACCCTCCAAAGCCCTCCGCTGTTCATATTTCGCATATCCTCTATCCGCTGTCTTTTCATGTGTATTTCAGAATTTTCAACGTCCTGATAATCCATCGAAAGAATTTTTTCGCTTAGTGTCATTTCATATTTTCTGCCGAACGAATCATTCTTGAATTCTATAAATTTGTTCATTCCGTGAATAATCAACCATGATAAAAAGTTTAACCCTATTGTCAGCGAAACAAGAAATATTAATCTTCTCAATTCCCTGCTTCCCGCAAGCTCGTTTAAAATCAAGCCGGACATATAAATATTGATAAACGGCACAAACGCGTTAAATACTGATCGGATTATTTTTAGAGTCATGAGATACGGCTCAATTTTTGAAACCATGTTCAGACCGCGTTTGATTAATTTCAAATCTTCTTTCAAAATTTTAAACATTTGCAGCAGCCCCCTCTGTATTTTCAATATTTTCTTTGTAATAATGGCTTTGTATATCAAACATTTCGGCGTATTTGCCGCCTTTTTTCATAAGTTCATAATGATTTCCTGTTTCTGTGATTTTCCCGTCCTCTAAAAAGAATATTCTGTCGCAGAATCTTGTGCTTGATAATCTGTGAGAAATATAAATTGCCGTTCTCCCTGCTGTCAACTCGTCATATTTTTGATACATTTCGCTTTCGGCAATAGGGTCGAGCGCGGCAGTCGGTTCGTCCAAAACTATAATTTTGCCGTTTTTATATAAAGCTCTTGCCAAAGCGAGTTTCTGTTTTTCGCCGCCGGATAATTCGATTGCTTCTTCTGAAAAACTCCTTACTAACAGAGTGTCTGCGCCTTTTGCAAGAGATTTGACTTTCTCGCTTAACCCCGCAAGTTCCAACACTTTATAAATTCTGTTTTTATCTATTTTATCTTCGTTCTGCAAAGATATATTTTTTGCTATTGATACGGGCATTAGATATATATCCTGAAATACCACCGACAAAAGAGTGTAGTATTCATCTCTGTTATATTCCATTATATTTTTGCCGTTTACCAGTGCTTCGCCGCTTTCAGGACGATAAAGCCCGCACATCAATTTTATAAGCGTCGTTTTCCCCGCGCCGTTTACGCCGACTATTGCGATTTTTTCGCCTTTTTTTATTTTGAAATTCAAATTTTCGATAGTATATTTATCGCTTCCGGGATATTTATAGTTTACGTTTTTAAATTCTATTTCGCAGGTTTCAATTGGTAAATCAATTCCTTTTCCTCTGTTGAAATTGTCCGGCATATCAAGAAATTCGCGCATATCGCATAAACTCAGGCTTGTGGATTTAAGCGTGCTTATATCCCACATAAAACTCAATAACCATCCCGAAAACCCGCCGATAATCCCGAAATATAAAACAAAATTCGCCACCGTCATACCGCCGTTCAGCATTGTGTGAATTAAATATCCGTAAGCTATCACGTCGCGTATTCGGTCTAATGTTACAGATATTATATCGGCAGCATATTGTCTCTTTTTATATTTTATTACCCATACCAAACGTTCTTTTAATATTGATTTGAACAAGTCTTTAAACCATTCGGAAATATTGTACAGCCTAATATCTTTTGCTCTTGAAAAGTCGCCTGAGCTTTGTTGGATATAACTTAATTTTCTGTCGATAGGAGCCCATTTGTCCCTGTTTCTGTATTCCCATAAGTGCATGGCTTTATATGCGAAAAAGTTTCCAATGGTTGAAATTGCCAGAATTACTGCAAGCAGGGGATTGAAAGTAAAAATAATAACTGCGTATGATATAAAGCCTGTTATATTTGACAAAATACTTATAACGATATTAACTATTGCTTCAGTTCCGCTGCTGTTGTTTTGCACCGCTCCCATCGCTTTGCCCCATTTGTTTTGATTATCAGGATTTTCAATAACGTCATAATCGGCATCAATGTATTTTTCATTTACAAGATTAATATATTTCATCCGGTTATAAAGAGCTTTCCATTGAATTTTGTTGTTAGTAATATTACCCATGATATTCAAAGATAACATCGCGATTGAAAATATTAAAATATTTAATAACAGCTGTTCAACGCTTCCTTTTTGAGTTACCACCGCAACAACGCTTTTTGAAAGATATATACCTATCAACGGAGTTAAAACATTTACAGGTATGCGAAGCAGACTCAGGAATATTGTCGGTTTATCCCATTTCCATAAATTCACAAATACAAATCTTAGATTCTGCCATACGCTGTACGGCGGTTTTTTCTTCGGCTCTTTGACTTTTTTAGATTTATTATTTTCCATTTTTCGTCAGCCCCCTTTTTATTTTTTTAAATATCGCTATGGGCATAGCAACTATTACGGCTATTATTATGATAACAAGTACCGCTGAGAATATAATTGCCAATAGTCCCGCGATTCCTGCAAAAGCTGCTCCCAAGGCTACAAATAATATGACAAAAGTCGTTAATAAAACAGCTGGGACTGCAATAATGACTAATATTTTTTGCCATAAAGTCAATTCCTTAAAATTTTTTCCGTTAATGTTCATTTTCATATTCATTTACTCCTTTATTAAATATAATTTTATCTGTTTGGTTTCTTGATAGAATTATATCACAACGCTGAATAAAAAAAATATATTTTGCACGAAATGCGTCCCAGCAGGCACGAAATGCAAAAATATATCAAAATTAGTAAAAAGAAAGACCACCCCGCCCTGTCGGGCACCCCTCCCCAGAGGGGAATTTTGTCTGACATTGGAGGGTTTGCCAAATTCCCCTCTGGGGAGGGGTGCCCGACAGGGCGGGGTGGTCTTTACTTCCCATACCATTCGCCGTCAAGCCAATTTATCCGCGCCGCAACCCAGTCTTTTAAATATTGCAACTCGTCGTCGTAAGTATAAAGCGATTTTTTTCCGCGCAAATCACGGCTTTTCATAGCGTCTGGCCATAGTTCTGTGTCTTTTTTTTCAGACGCCGATATATATTCGGCAGTCTGCGACAGCCTTTTCGTAAAATTTTCGAATATCCCGTCGTTTCTCAGTTCAGTCCAGCGTTGGCAGAGAAGTTTTTTAAATGTTTCGTCTTTTGTCAATTTGCCGTACCACGGCGAACCGTTTACATGATACCCTGTGGGGTCCATACACGTGACTATATCCTGATTCCCGTAACAGGTATCGTAATCCCAAACCGGTCCCATATGCAGTTTTCCGTCTTTGATAAAACAGTAACAGCTTGACGTAAACGCGGAATCAAAATTTTTGACAAATTCATTTACTATATACCAATTTACAAACGAATCGACGTCAATATATTTGGAATATTCGTCATATCCTTTACTTAAAGACGCATCGACCTGTGTAAAAAAGCTTTTGAATTTCTCAAGATTTTCCAATTTCAATTCGGGCAGTATATCGTTATCGCTCGGCTCTTTATACATAATATGAAAAGAATTATCCGACGGCATCGGTATGCAGTATGTATGGTCGTCGTGTCTGTAAGAGGCTTCGATTTCAAACAATCCTTCTGTATCTTCGTCGATATTTATTTTATTATCGCGGATTTCGATAACTTCTGTCAGAAGATAATTTCCGTTGTATTTGCCGTTCACATACAAATCGACAAAACGGCAGTCCGGGCTGTAATCCGCAGTCGTATCAATGGCGAGTTTAAACGTCAGAAAATTGCGGAGCAAGGTCTTATCGGTATAATTCGCCGTCAGAATCCATTTTTCCGCAGGTCTCATACCGAGCAGACTCTGCGCTTTTGCCAATTTTATAGTATACGGCTTTTTCGGCAGTCCCCAGGAATAATTTCCCCTGCCTTTAATCTGCATAAATCCGTCGTATATCCCGCCCTCTTCTCCGTATACAAGAGTATAATTTCCTGGAATATACGAATCTTTTGTTATAGCCGATATGTCGTCGCTGATTGTTATATATAATGCCGGAAGGTTAGTCAGCTGCGGATATTTCTCCGCTTCCTCGGCTGTGGGTTTTCGGAATTCAGACATATACTGTTCTATGAAATTATCGGTAGTATCAATACTATCGGTTGTATTTTTTTTATTGCCGCTGTATACAGCGGTACAGCCCGCAAAGTTTATCGCAATAAATATTATGGCTGTTATATATATTAGCCTGAAACTGTATTTTTTTATTATATTTATATGAATCCACCATCTTTTCTCAATTTTTTAGAGTTTATTTTATAACGGCAGCATTATCTCGGTTGCGAATACGCCTTTTTCGTTCTGCCTGTTCACAAATCCTCCGTACTTCGCCGCTATTCTGTCTATGCGCATCAACCCTAACCCGTGAAACGGCAATTCTTTTGTAGAAATATATGTTTTACCTATCTTTTTAATTTCATCGCCTGCTGTATTAAATACGCCTATGTACAGCATTGATTTGTGAGTGCCGAAAAAGACTCTGATAAATCTGTTGTTTTTGTCAGGCAGTTTCATACACGCTTCTATGGCGTTGTCAAGCAGATTGCCAATTATCACGCATAAATCAATTTCGGATACTTTCAGTTTCTGCGGCACAGCGACTTTTGTGATTATTTTTATCTTTTTCGACGACGCGAGCGAAAGTTTGCTGTTCAGTATGGCGTCCACCATCACATTGCCCGTTTTTATCACAGTATCGACGCTTGTCAGATCGGCGTCGAGTTTGCCGAGATATTCGAGATGTTCATCCGTATTTCCCGCCGTGAGAAACGCTTTCATCGCCTGAATGTGATTGTGATAGTCGTGCCGCCAGCCGCGCATTTGGCTGTATATGTTCTGCACTTCGTCGTAGTGCTTTATAATCAAATCGCTCTGATACGATGCGATTCGTTTGTCAGCAAGCGCCGTTATATATTTTCTGAGCAGGATAAATATAACAAAACCGGCTGCAACTGTTCCCGCCCCTGTCATAATATATACAAAATAACTCATGATTCCTCTCCCATGAAATATAATATCAACGCCCTGTTTACTTCGTCATACAGCCGGCGCGACAACGGTATTGCGCTGCCGTCATCGAGGATTACATCTGTCTTTGTAATTTTGTCCACATGTCTGAGACCTACGATATATGAACGGTGACAACGTGCGAAACTGTCGCCTATCTGTTGTTCAAGCTCATATATCGGCATCTTGACAGTGAAAGTGCCTTTCGTAGTCGCAACTTCCAAAAAATGCGCCAAGCTCCCGATATACATTATGTCGCTGATTGATATGCGCAACTGTTCGCCGCCAACAGGCACAAATATTGCCGTGGCAGTTTTGGATATACTTTTCGCCGCTCTATTCAAAACCTCGCACAGTTTAGTCTCGTTTACAGGTTTCATCAGGTAGTGCAGGGCGAAAACATCGTAACCGTCATTCACAAAATCAGGAAGCGCAGTGATGAAAATAATGATTAATTTGCTGTCTGTCCCACGCAGTTCTTTCGCAAGTTCGACGCCGTTCTGTCCGCCCATCTGTATATCAAGCAAGAGTATATCATATATTTTATTTTTATTCCAGGCGGACTTGAAATTTTCCGCGCTTTCGAACATATCAATCTTTATTTTAATATCATTTTCGTTTGCCCATTTATTCACAAGTATCCTTATATATTCCGCATACCGATGCTCATCGTCGCAGACCGCGATATTTATTTTCATAGCAACATTCTCCAAAACGCAAATGAATTTCTATTGTTTACTTTCCGTTATTTGTTCTTTAACAGCATTTCTGCCGTTTATAATAAGCGGCGCGCCGTACTGCGATTCCCAAATGCGTATATAACTCGACACCCGGTTCATCAGTTTAAAAAAGTCCAAATCGTTCAGATTTATATACACTTTGTTATCGCTGACAAAACTGTTGCTTTTAAAATATGTGCCTCCCGTTTTGTTCCTTTCGGCGATACCTTTGCCGTTCTCGCATTCTGCATACCATGGATAATTGCGGGGTTTATTTTCTTTATCGACAGGATAACGGCCTATTTTCAGCTTTGTTACTTTTGAATAGCCCTTTTCGTCTGCCTGACCGAATATTTTATCGGATTTAAATTCAAATTTTTCGATGCCTGAGTAAATTCTGCTGAAAATATACTCTGCTTCATCAGGTGAAATATTAGCTGTAACTTTGATTGTTTTACTTCCGGTCCCATTAGAGTAATCCTGCAAAACTATGCCGATGTTCGAGTAGGTTTTTTTCCCGGATTCACCGAACTGTATTTCACTCATTATATCTGCCTGCGCATGAATATGCGCATAGGTAGTTACAGGCGCGGCGTTTAGTTTATCGTTGAACTCGATTAATTTTTTGTCAGTCTTATATACCGCAATTTGCCTTGAAACATAGTTATTGTTATCAATGCTATTGTTAATATTACTCATAAAATTTTTCCTGTTCTTTCGTATTTACTATATTATTATGGTTATTAATAAGAAAAAGTAATCTCAAACGCCAAAAGATATATATTTACAATTTTACCACGTAAATATTACAAAATCTACCGAAAAATGCAGAGCGTTTTCACATGCTCTGCCTAAAAATATCAAATTATTATTTTTTATTTACATCTATATTGAATATATCAGAAATATCCTCGTCTGTGATAATTCTGTCAGACGGCTTTTCAGCATTTTTAATCATATTTGAAATTTTTTCATCAACGGTTTTTTTCAGAAGTTTTTCAAACGGAATCCCGCGCAGTTTGAAAAACAAGAGCGGATCATCGTCAAACCGCATACCGATACCATAGAGTGCAACGACGGAATGCGTACATATCTCAACCTGTTTATGGCAGCTGCAATTTAATTTAATCTCTTTAAGCGACGGAAATAATCCACTCTCCTGGTTTAAAAGTTTTTCAGCCAAATCCCGCGGAAATTTACCAGTCGCCAAATCTCCGACATTCGAAATTTTACTTCCGACCTCAGCGATAATATTGTCCCACTTATCCTGCGGCATTTTCTGAACGGTTATTTTTACGTCGAACGCATCGTTCAGGCTTCCCCTCGAACCCATTATTACAGCTTTGACAAGCCCTTCCTCGATTTTTATGTCAAACACCATTCTGCCGAATCTTCTGAATCTTTTTTGATGACGGAAATAATAAGCGTAGTTCTCAAGATTTTTGTTCCACGCCGCCGCCCAAAAACTTTTGGAAATTTTGTTTCCCGAAATCGCAGCCGGCGAAACGTCTTTATTATAAAGATTTTGCTGGACGCTGTCTCTTTCATCATAATACTTCCACGACATTTTATATTAATTCCTCCAAAGTTAATCCTCCTGTTATTTTTATTTTTTGATTTTGTATAGGTTTACGTAAGCCTTGCCTGTATTATAGCATGACATCCTAAAAAAACTCTAAATATTCAGTAACAATATCCGTAATAATTTGCAAAACATTCCGTAACATTTCATAAATTTTAGCAGACTAAAAAACCTCCCGGATATCGTGTCCGAAAGGTTTTTATATATACAATTCAATTATTCGACAGTTCTTTTATTTGCGGAAAGTTTGTCCGTTTATATACTTTGAGAATGAGGTAAACTTATCTATTCAATCACAATTATTGAATGAATATGCAGTTTATTTATATTAACTGTTAATTTCCCCGCGCTTGCATCATATTTATATTCGGGGATTACGTTTTCGGGCTGCAACCTGATTGATGCCGGTTCTTTCGCAAGTTTTACGATTATTTCTATATTTGTTAAATCAGGTATTTCGTCGTATGCCCTCAGCCTTTTCTCCGAATAGATTTCGATTGTATTAATCAGGCTTATCAGCAGTTTTCCGTCTTTTTTCGCCGGGACTATATCGACAAACTTCTGCCCTTTGTATGATATAAATTTTTCTCCGCCTAAACTGCCGATAATTTCCGACATCATATTCCTGACGTAGAAATTCGTCGCGTCGTAGTATATATCAAACATATTATAATATACCGCAACGATACTGCCTTTGCCGTATTTTGTCTTTGCAATAACCGGACTTCCCGCACTGCATTTCCGTAAAATTTCCGTATTTCCGGCGTTTTCGTCTATTTTCACTTCTCCGAAAACAGCCTTTTGATGTATATTTCTCGTTCCGTTTACAATTTGAATAACCGTTTCACGGCGCTCGTCCGCAATCTTCACGCCTTCTAAAGCGTCCGCGAACAGTTTACAGCCGTCATATCCCGAAATAATCAGATTCCCGCCGGTTTCTGCGAATTTTAAGAGTTTATTCTTTATTTCTTCGTTTATATATTTTAATTCCGGAACAATTACAATATTTTTCTCCGAGAAACTATTATTTTCGGGTTCCAGCATATGGTCCATTAAAATACTGCATGAATGCGCCGAATCAAGAACCATTCTGACCGCGCCTTTAACCCGTTCGTTCCAGCCGTACGGAAAGAGTTCCCCCACTTTATCTATTCTGTTTTTCCTGTCGTAATCGGAGTATAATATACCGATATTCGAGAACGGCTTGCCGCCTTTTAAAAATGGTTCGCGTTTACGTACAAATTCAGCAACGGGTTTCATTTCGCGCACTTCCCACAGATTGACAGACCCGTCCCTGTTCTGGTTGTTATATATTTGAAATCCGCCGCCGAGAGATATGACGGACGCCGCCTCGCGGCATAAAGTCTCTGGACTCTTTACGGATTTTATAGCATCTCCCGTAAAATTGCGGTTAAATCCCCACGCCATCAGATCCCACGGCTTATTCTGCTCGCACAGAACGCGCGCCTCGAATCTCGCGCTGTTATAACTGTCGTCCGGATTGAAATCACCCGACAAAAAATCAACATTCAGACATACTTTTTCCGGCATATGCGAGCTGAACGCCCAATTCGACGCTATCTCAAAATCCGGCGCATTTTTATGAACTTTGTCGGTGTAATGCCCTATGTATTTCAAAAACTGTTTTCTGTTAAAATGCAGGAATTTTCTGTATTCATCCGAATTTTTGTCGTATTTTCCCTCAATGTCTTTAATTAATTTAACGCCGTATTCTTTCTCGAACAAAGTTATAATTTTCTCGTCAAAATCGGGTTTGACCGCCCAGCACTCTCCGTCAACCCAAACGCCGTCCACGCCGTAAACGTTTGCGAGTTCGAGAAGCTGAGGGATAAGCAATTCGTCGGCATACGCCTTAAACGTCGATGTTTTCTCTTTGTCGGGAGAGCCGTTTTCGTTTATCACAGCCCATTCCGGGTGAGTTTCCAAAGCGCGGTTGTCCCAGATTCCCGAATAGTGCATGACGAGCGGCACTCCGTATTCTTTTGTGATTTTGCGCCATATCTTGAGTTGATCATGCACAAATCCCGGCGCGGGATTGCCGATTTTTGTCTGATAACTTGAAAAACCCCTGTGTCCTTTGCAATCGCATTGAATAAAATCCGGGCGAAGCATTTCGATTACCTCGCGAATCATTTTTTCTGTTACGTTTTTTCCTATCTCCGTACAGTCTTCTCCTGCGTGAAAATCGAAATGCAGACCAAAAAATCCTTCTGAACGTTTTTTCATAATATTACGGCTCCTTTTAAATTTAATTCATGGCTATTAAATTATCTATATTACTCTGAACTTTAGCTGTGTTTTTATCATAAAACGATGTAAAATTCGGAGTTGTAGTCTTTAATAAACTTTCAACCGGGATACTCAGCGGATTGGTTAAAGTATAGTTTAAATAACCGTAGTCATATACCGCGCTGTCTTTGATATAATCAAGCATTTCCGAAGATTCGTCGTCGCGGGCAAATTTCGTTTTGAGCGCGGTTTCGTAATATTGCGGAATAATTGTCCTTTGTCCTTCTGCGCACAACGCCTCGGTTATTATACTTGTGCGTTCCAAATCTTCTGCGGTATTCGGCACGACAAGCAGCCCTCCGTGCGCTTCAACAAGCGCGTAATATTTAGGCGTGGATTCGTCGTATTTCGGCGCCGGCAATATTCCTATTTCGTCCGTCATTGCCCGGTAGACTATTATGCGGTTCATCTGACCCGCTACAAACAGCGCGCGTCCGTCCTGAAATATATCTATACTGTCGGGATTCCCCCAGCCTTTTGACCCGCGGATGCAGGCGCCGCCGGTTCCGGTCATAGTAAATAATTTATTATATATATCTACTGTACGTTCGTTGTACAGCGATAAAACAGGGTTGCCGCTGTCGTCTTTTGTGATAACCCTGTCTCCGCCGCAGTATAAAACGGTGGTAGGATAATTATATAAATTTCCCATATCAAAACCGTATCTGTCTTTATCCGGCGACATTACGCCATCCCCGTTCAGGTCCGCGCTTCCGCTTTTTACAATCGACATAAATTTATCGAGCGTCCATGTTCCGTTTACAACATCGTTATACGGATATGCTATATCAAGCGTCTGGAATAAATTTTTATTGAAAAGCACGCACATTGTACAGTCAAGCCCTCCGTAACTTATATCTCCGGTAACGCCGTATAATTTTCCAAAGAAAGAGCATTGCTGTATCACGTCCTGATTCCACCACGGAGCGGTTAAATCGACATAAGGCATATCCGTCAGCCAATTTACTACAAGCCCTTTGTTGGCGTAATCGAACGCAATACGTCCGTGAAAACTCATTAAATCATAGGCGTCGTCTCCGGCGAGTATTGATTTTGCCCCGTCCATCCTGTTATTCCAGTTGCTGTCATAATTTTCATGGTAAACCGGCGTAATATTTATGTTGAATCTGGCTTCAACGAGACTGTTTCGTTTATACACTGCATCGTCTATTATATCGCCATCCTGTTCTTCGACGTATAAATCCTTACCGCTGTCCTGTTGGAGGTATATACGGAAATTATATCCGCCGAAATCTTCTTCGGGCAGATTTTCCGTTACTGCCGGTTCGGCTGTGGCTTCGACGTCGGAATCTTCAGGCGCATTCGTATTGCCGCTCATGTTTTTTTTAGTATCTTTGCAGGAATATAAAACTGCCGAAGCAATAAATATTGACAATATCAAAAGGATTATTATTTTAAAAATTTTTTTCATTTTAAACTCCTATTTTTAACTCCCTATGAAACTTTTTATATAAATTTAATATATCTATAAAATTTATATGATATAAATATTATACAATATATTAACAAAAAAGTCCATGTATAAATGGGTAAAATGATGTATAAACAGGTAAATTGCAAAAAATATAAGGGATTTAAAAGTATGAAAAATTATTTTAATATTCAAGAAAAACGAAGCGTCATATCGCATTTAACACATCATATAAATCCTTCGCGACATCCCGACAGAATTCTGACCGAGCATTATTTTCTGTATATGCTTGAAGGCGGCTGGGGAATCGGGCAAAACGGTATAAATCACGAGGTGCTTCCGGACGATGTTCTGATTATGCCGGCGGGGGGACATCATTATGCCGTTTCCGATACTTTACCCATGACAAAATATATATGGATTCTCGCAAGCGTTGCGGACGGCGACTGTTACTCCGATATTCCTGATATTTCTGATAATATTTCGTACAGCCGCAAATATGTGTCGCTCGATACAAAAATATCCTGCCGGGGATATGAAGAGCCAAAAGAACTCTTTCATAAAATCGCGCTGGAATCTTTGGCAAAAAGCAAATATTTCGATATAAAACTTTCTTCTCTTTTTAATGTTTTATTGTGCGAATTGTCTGCAATCAATAATAATACAGCAACCGCCGGTTCGGATAATTTATTTAACCGCGCGCTGTGTATTATGAGCGAACATCCTGAAAAATTTTATAAAATAAAAGAACTGGCGGCTTTTTTTTCCGTAGCGGAAAAAACGATAAGAAATACGTTTCTCAGACATACGGGAGAATCTGTCCACGAGTATCAGCTTAAAAAGAAAATAGACATTATTAAGACAAGAATAAAGCTTGAACCGAATCTCAAAATGAAAACAATTTGCAAAGAATACGGATTTTGCGACGAATTTCATCTGAGCAGGATTTTCAAAAAATATGCGGGAGTATCGCCGACGGATTATAAATTTACTTTATGACATCTTCAAAACTCGCATATTTATTTATCAACATGTCAGCATATGCGGGGCAAACCCTCGCCGGAAAGCGGCGGCAATTTTCTTTTGCCGCCTATTTTCGTGTTCAGAATAACGCCGC
>WQYZ01000116.1 GCA_009780985.1 Oscillospiraceae bacterium
AAAAAACCTGTGCCGAATACGTTATATAATATAAAGTGGGAAGACTCCACAGGCGGCGTTCACGATTTGGGCAACTGGTACACCGATAAAAACGGACAGATAATATTCGAGTTCGCGGAAGTTGGGTGGTATCAGATAACAGAGATTATGCCCGCTCCGGGTATGACGAAAACGAAAAATCCGGTCACTCGGATTTACCTTGCACCCGGCACAAACGCATACTCCGACAATGAATTACGCACTGCTGACAATTCAAGCGGACAAAACCAGAATACCGCCGGTCCTGGCGTGAATACGATTAACAATGATACTACTTCATCGAGCGGAAGCGGTATAACCGTGATTGACCCCTTCGATAATATTCAGACGATAGATATACCCGTGTATAATATCGCAAGCGACGCAAATATATCTACAGATAATCAGGCGTTTACATATTCCGAAAAAATCGACGCCATTCCAGATGTGACGATTTCCGGCGTAACTCCTGATGCTTCCGACCCATCTGTTGATGTTGTATTCGCGTATGACAGCATTGATACAACAGAACCGATTTTATCCGCAGACGAATATATAAATCCAGATTATTCTACCATTCAAACGGGCGGCGTAGGCGACGTTTTCACTGATGTTTCCGGTACCAGCTACAACCTCGTAGATAACGGCGGAGTTGCCGCGTTTGCCAACGATGTCGGCACCATAATCGATTTCCCGTTAAATTCGATTATTATCAAGAAAGAGGATGCGACGAACGGCAATATGCTCGCGGGAGCCGTGTTTGAAATCTACCGCATGAGCGACGAAACAAGCGGTCAGAGCGGCACTCTCGTCGCACGTTTAGTAACGGGAAACTCCGGTATGTTGGCGGTTATCGGGCTTGAGGCGGGCACATATCTCGTCAAGGAAGTCCGCGCACCCGAAAACTATACGCTCAACAATCAGGGCACTCAAACCGCGCTGCTTGTCCCTGATAATACCTCGAATATAGAATTTACATTCAGCAATTACCCATTCGGCTCGATTTTAGTCGATAAAACGGACGCTGTGACAAACAAACCACTGGCAGGGGCACGATTCGAGTTGACGAAAGCTGATGGGTCGCATGTAGCATACGCAAATACTGACAATTACGGTCACGCAGTTTTCACGAATTTAGAGCCGGGCGCATACATCGTTTCCGAGCAGGAAGCTCCTGCCGATTATCAGATTGACAGCACACCGCAGACGGTTTCTGTCCCAGCAAACGGTGAAATGCAGACCGTATACTTCAAGGATCAGCCATTCGGTAGTATAGTTATCGTCAAGAAAGACGCTGTACTCAAAACACCAATCAGCGGCGTTAGATTCCATGTAACCGACATTCACGGTGCGAACATCGGCGATATAACGCAGGGAAACGGTTTCGCGGCTGATGGAATTTACACAACGGACGGCAACGGAGAAATCAGAATTGATCATATTCCGCAGGGTAATTACCTTGTAACAGAAGTGTACGCCCCTGACCCGTATATAATTGACAATACGCCCAAAACCGTATATGCGGAATGGGGTAAAATTAAAACTGTGGAATTTTTCAACAGCAGAACAGGTGCGTTAGTAATTACAAAATATAATTCAGTCACCAAAGAGCCGCTTGCTGATGCCGTTTTCAAAATCACAGATATTCAGGGCGCAGTTGTCGGCACGTCAGACGGACTTTACCGCACCGATGAAACCGGCACAATCCACGTTTACGGCTTAGTCCCCGGCGGGTATAAAGTGCAGGAAGTTCAGGCACCGCAGGGATTCGTACTTGATAATACTGTCCAGACAGTACAAATATTAGACGAGAAAATGTATTATCGTGCGCCCTTAAATATAGTGTAAAAGCTCGCGTAGTTGCGAGAACACCACTATATACCTGTGAGAAAGTCATAGGTAATTGATTACGACTGAGAACGGCATAAGAGCCATAATATCTTATGTATCCGATTCTGACTAATACTCCTGCCGGCTATGCAGCAATGTATAGTCGCGAAGCATAGGTGAAGACGGAGACACTGCCGGTGACGGCACACTTCGGGTCTCGCTGTAGATGAACATAAATTTTCCTACTTGTACGTTTCGTCAACATTGGTGTCTGAACTCCACAAGGAGAAGATACAAGAATAAATCTACCTCACGCAATATGGTAGTGTTGTTAAGGGGGATGGCGTTAAGGTCGCCATAGAATACGTGAAAAGCGTAAAAGGGATTGAAAAATCCCCATCGGAGAAATCCAGATTTACGGAATAAAGGAAAGTTCTAAGCACAGCATTAAGACAGTCGTATCGAAAAAGGGGAATTACCTGACAATATATTGATTGAGATTGATATTATTGTAATAATCGGGGACTGACCGCACCGAAAGGGTAGGTCAAGAAAGATTATGCGCAGGCAATCAGAGGAGCCGTAGTAGCGCGTATCTGGCTTGAAATAGCAGAATACACATCTCATATAAAGAAATATGAGAGAGCAAAGGGCTTCAGTCTTAATTTGAAAGGTAAAACAAAAATCAATTCGCCGCCATTAGACGCAAGAGACTATTCGCAACGGAAATGGAGGCACAACCAACCATGAGTACCAATAATATCTATTATGTAGATATGGAAAAACGATTTGAGGACTATGAGCAAGGTTTGCTTGATATGCGAAAACTATATGAAATGGTTTACGAACCAAATAATGTAGCGTTAGCGGTTAGGCAGTTGAGCAAAGGAAAAGGCAGAACGGCAAAGGGTATTGACGGAACGAATTATGAAACTTTAGAAGAATATTCTATTGCTGATTTAGCAGAAATAGTCAAAGACAGATTAATAAACAAGAAAATGGATTATGTCCGCAGGTCGCATATACCCAAAGGAAATACAGGCAAAAAGCGACCAATCGGCATATGTTCGATATGGGACAAGCTGACGGAGAAGTGTATAACGTTAGTGATTGAACCATACTGCGAGACCAAATTTGTAGACAGTTCGTTCGGCTTTCGAGAACAGGTTAGTCCGCACAATGCTCTGGCGAAAGTGAAACTTCAATGCCAAACGATGCCATATGTGCTATCAATGGATTTACAGGACTATTTCGGGACAATCGACCCTGATATAGCATACAGAGAATTTTGGCATATAGGCATAAAAGACCAAGTGATTTTAAACTATATATTCCGGTTTATCAAAAAGGGGTATATGGAAAATACAGTAAAAGTCGAACACCCTTTAGGAGTTGAGCAAGGTTCAATAATCGGACCGCTCATATCAAACGTATATCTTCACAGGTTCGATGTATGGCTTAGAGAACAGGGCGATTATTGGCACGATGAGAGCAACACAAAATTTCAGGATAAATTTAACAAAAGAAGAAACATGGGAAAGACTAACCTGAAAATCGGCATACACGCGCGTTATGCCGATGATATATTGGTACTATGTAAGGATTTTCAGGACGCTGAAAAATTCAAATATAGTATAACAAAATATTTAACAACCAACATGAAACTCAAAATCAACAATGAAAAGACTAAAGTATATGATTTAACACGGGAAACAATGAAATATCTGGGATATGAGTTTTATGTTTGCAGGAGAAACAGCAAAAATGTACAGCAAAACGGCAAATATACGGTATCAAATATATTGCCGGAGAAAAAAGCAGATGAAATCGTGGAAAAATGCGGAGAATTATTGAGAATCATAGGAAATAAGACCAACTTCGAAACAATTCACGATTGGAACGCCTATGTGGTAGGAATACACAACTATTACAGAGGTATGACGCACTTTAATAGGTGCTTTAAGAAAATTGGTTGGCGAATATATAAATTGTTTTACCACACGATGAATAGGAAAGTTAAGTTTGTTGAAGAACAGTCTCATAAAAATAATTTTATGAACGGAAGGTACAAAAATTGGGGCAAAGACGGCTATTACTGCTTTGAGACATACCCTATTATTGAGATATGGTGGGCTAACTGGGACAGTAAATTAATTTACGCTACTAAAGGTAAGGTTAATCGCAAAAACCCTTACGCTTACGGCGAAAAGAAACACAAACCCGGCGTGTCGCTTGAAGATATTGGGTATCTTGTCAACACTTCGAGATATATTAAAAATAGCCGGCTGGCTATGTTCAGAATCAGCAAATACAGTTCATGTAAGGGTGTAAGCTTTCTGTCGGGCAAATATGTGCCAGTGAACGAATATCACTGTCACCATTTGAAACCAGTAGAAAAAGGCGGTACGAACGATTTTTATAATCTTTGTGTACTGTCTGAAACCGAACATGATATTTTGCATAGTTCGACCCCAAGCAGATTATATGACTTATATCCTAAGAAAAAGAAAAGGATTAAGGAATTAATTGGGAAACTATAATATTTATGAGAATATGAGCAACAGATATGTTTTCAATTCATTGAGCATGAAATTACAGAGAACAGGTAATTTCACACAAATTAAGAGGGAGAGCCGTGTGCGCGGAAACGCGCCCGCACGGTTCGAGGACAGGGGAAAAGATGAGGCTGACTATTTACTGATTCTTTCTTAGTGCTGGAGTCTTACCTATTGTCATTCGAATTTTTCGACGCTCCTTACGGCAGTTTACTCATACGCAAAGTCGAAGCTGATACACTCCTTCCATTGGCAAATGCAGAATTTTCCGTCGTAAAAGCTGACGGCACCTTCGTCGGCAATTACCACTCGGACGCAAACGGAACCGTGGAGATTGACAGCTTGGCTCCCGGATTCTATACGGTAACCGAGACAAAACCTCCTGAAAACTATTCGCTCGGCGATAATGTAAAAACAATCGAGGTCAAAGCGGCGACAGTCGCACAAGTCGAATTTCAAAATCGACCGTTCGGCAGTCTCGTCATCAAAAAGGTCGATAAAATCACAGGAAATCCGTTGACTGGCGCACAGTTCACAGTATATCATCAGGGCGGCGCGTTTGTTGGCGAGTACGAAACTGGAAATGACGGAACAGTCAATATTCCGGCAGTCGAGCCAGGGTATTATGTAATTACTGAATCTCGTGCACCAATAGGATATTCGCTTGATTCTACTGGTAAAACCGTCGAAGTTAAGCCTGTTGTACCGACCATTGCTACATTCACAGACGCTCCATTGAGCGGCATAGAAATCATCAAGACAGATTCCATAAATCATGCACCGTTGAGCGGAGCGACTTTTGAAGTGAATCGTGCCAACGGAGAACACATAGGCACTTATAAAACCGATAAATCCGGTAAAATCATTGTTTCTGGCTTAGTTGACGGTGTTTATGTAGTGTCCGAGACAGTTTCCCCCGACGGCTATATGCGCGACGAAATCCCCAAAAATGTCACGGTAGTTTCAGGTAAACTCGCGACGGTTGAGTTTGAGAACAAGCCACTGAGTGGAATCCAAATCGTGAAAACAGACGAATTTTCGCACATTCCATTGGCAGGCGCGACATTCGAGGTTGCCAAAGCAAACGGCGAAAAAATTGGGCAGTTCAAAACAGACAGCGCGGGCAAAATAATCGTTTCAGACTTGGCAGAGGGCGTTTATGTAATATCCGAAACTATAGCTCCGTATGGCTATGTTCGCGATGAATCACCCCGCACAGTTACTGTGAAATCGGGCAAATTGGAAACTGTTGAATTTACAAACAGACCATATTCCGGCATAGAGATTACGAAATACGACTATTTTTCAAAAGTCGCGTTAAGCGGAGCTGTGTTCACAGTTGAACGCGCTGACGGCTTGAATATCGGCGAGTACACTACTGATGATACTGGGAAAGTCCTCGTTACAAATTTAGTTGACGGCGTTTATATTATAACTGAAACTACAGCGCCACAAGGATATACTATCAGTGAACAGCCCAAGACAGTTACGGTAGTATCAGGCAAACTTACTTCCGTGAAATTCGCAGACAAACCGCTTTCAGGCGTCGAAATCCTCAAAGTGGATAGATTTACACACCTTGCATTAAGCGATGCCACTTTCGAGATTACCCGCGCAAACGGCGAAAAAATCGCTACAATAAAAACTGACAGTTCCGGCAAGGCTATCGTTTCCGATTTAGAGGACGGCGTTTATATTGTATCTGAGATAATCGCTCCCTCTGGTTACGAAATCGACAATGTTCCTCAAACAATTGAGGTTAAATCGGGGAAACTGACCGAAGTACAATTTGAGGATAAACCGCTTTCCACTCTGAAAATTCTCAAATTAAACAGCGTAACCCGCGAACCTATCGCCGGAGTCGAGTTCACTGTATCGCGTATGAATGGCGAAAAGATTATGAACGAATTCGGCAGTTTGACTTTTAAAACAGATATTTCCGGTGCAATTTATATACCGTGCTTGACTGAGGGATACTATGTCGTGACGGAAATAAAAACGGCGGACGGGTATTTCCTCGATAAAGAGCCAAAAACGGTGTTAGTCGAAGCTTATAAAGACACAGTTTTGGAAGTCCTCAATATACCAATGTCTTCTTTATTAATCGTCAAAACCAATGAACAGACAGGCAAACCACTCGCGGGAGTGGTCTATGATATAAAACAGGCTGACGGCACATTCGTCGCAGGTGATATAAAAGACGGCAACCAGCCCGGAACGCAAAATAATTCGCCCAGTAAATCAACAAGCGAAAACGGTGATATTTCCGGCTCTTACACAACGGACTCAAATGGCAGAATCCAAATCAACGGACTTGCCGCCGGAGAGTACATGGTAATTGAGCGCAAAGCTCTCGACGGCTACGAAATCGACACTAATGTGTACAATGTCACGGTATTACCGGGGAAGCAGGCAACATTACAGCTCACAAATAAACCTAAGTCTGGAATTCGTCTCACTAAAATAGACAGTATCAGCAAAAAACCAATTTATAACGTCGAATTTATGCTTTTTGACAAAAACAATAAAGTAATAGGAATTTATTATACCGATAATATAGGCATTATCGACTTTCCGAACGACATTCCAGAGGGGCGTTATACAATCCGTGAATCACGTCCTGCTCAGGGATATTCGCCCGACGATATACCGCGAACAGTCGAATTTATCGCGGGTCAGGTAACTGAGATAACATGGGAAAATACCCCACAGCTCGGACAAATCCAAATACTCAAAAAGAGTGGCGATGACAACGAAGTCAACGGACTTCCCGCAGGTACGCCGCTTGCCAACGCTGTTTTCGAGGTGTATGACTATCACTCCGGCGCGCTTGTTGATAGAATTGTTTCCGGTGCAGACGGTCGTGCAGTTTCCAACCCACTCCCGTTAGGTCGTTATATTGTTCGCGAGATGCAAGCCCCGAAATATTATATACTTTCCGATAAAACGCTTGATATAGAGATAGACTATCCAAACCAAATCATAAAACAGGAGTTCCTGAATTATTCGGCAAATACTGGAGTTTACATCAAAAAAACCGGGAATGTAGAAGCCATGCCGGGTGATGAGATTCGATATGATATAAAGGAACTCCGCAACACATCAAGCGTACCTCTGACTGACTTTTATTTCCGCGACGTAATTCCGACAAACGCGGTGAAACTTACAAAAATAGTCACGGGGACGTTCAATCAAAGTCTGAAATACAAAATCATGGTTACGACAAACAAAGGCGATACCTGCGTAATTGCGGATAATCTTTCTACGACAAAAAATAATGTGATAGATTGTAGCAATGCGGCTCTTGGACTGAAAAACGACGAGTATGTAACATCATTTACATTTATATTCGGCACAGTCAAAGCAGGATTTTCGTTAGTCGAACAGCCTCAGATTTTCGTGAAGGTATTGCCGAATTTGCAAAATGGGTTTGAATTCGCCAATAAATGTGATGCGGGGGGCAAATACAGCGGAGAATGGGTCATATCATCGTCGGTCTGGACTGTCCGAATTTACAATCCGTCAGCCCAGAAATTGCCAAAAACTGGGTATTAAACTGTCAAAAATAATCTACAACGGCGCGGAATATTTTATCCCGTGCCGTTGTATCCGGTTTATCTCGTATTTCTGAATACAGCGATTTATTACATCAAGTCGTAATATGTCTGCAAGTATCACATCTGTAATCGTTATTAGTTTTCACAGTTATTTCCCCAGTCATGCGGTATGTTCTCTTTATCTGCTCGATTATCTCCGCATTTCTGGCATAACAATAATCAATATACAGTATGTTGTAATAAACTCTCCCACGTGGTATAGAATTTTCACCGTAAATCAACCCGTCAAATTTTCTCTGCATATAGTTTTGATAAAAATGTACGTGATACATATGCTGCCTACACGGGTTCTCTCTATCAGATCGCAGACATTCTGAGTAAAAGTCGAAGATAATTTTGTCATCATAAAAATAAAAAACGCCATCTATCGGTTCGGTACTTTCCGCTATTTCCTTTTTTCTGGTTTCATAGGCGAGCAACGGCGGAATTTCTTCTGTTGTAGGCTGACATTCCGGCATGATGATATTATCATAAATCATAATATCATCATGTTGTTGTTCGCTATCAGGGTTTTCTACAAAAAACTTTTTTATTGCCTGAAAAAATTTCATTATATCCATCCGATTCGCATACTCCTCATACTTTTTAAGTGGATTCAGCACAGGTCTGTTTTATAAGTTAGAGGCTTATACCTATGAGCCTTTTGAGATTTGATTTAATATAATTCTCATCTTTGCCTCGAATTCGGGCGAAAATTCATGTTTTTCTTCGTCTCTCAGATTGTTATATTCAGATATTTCTTTTTGATGGTAGTCCCAAAAGACTATTCTTAAAACCTCGTCAAAAATTTTAGAGATAAAATTATTATTCATTTTTCGCTATACCTTTTCCACTATATATTTTTATATTTGTTCAAAGAACGCAAACTTATTGAATTGTAATTAAAAATAATATCACAAAATTAAATCATGATAAATCGAATTTCACGTTTCTTTTTCCTTGCAATTCGTATGGTTTGCGCTGTGCCGCTTCGGTTGCGTCCGTCGAAAACAGCAATTATTCTGTCGGATTTTTCGACAAGATATGTATTGCGAACTTGATAACACTTACTACTGTATTTTTCGCTCGTAACGGTAATTTTATCACATTTTCCGAGAAACTTGTGAAACTTTGGACTTTTTGCGTTCAGTCGGTCACGGTATGGTATCACGGCTTCAAAAAAAATATCAGGATTATTCTCCCTCATTTCCGAAATTAATTCGGCAAATTCTAAATCTATTCCTTCCGCAAACCCACTCAGGAATGTTAAATGACCCTCTGATATGGCAAGTTCTACCTCACGCCGTAGTTCCCGTTTGACAAACTCTATTTTACACTCTGCTATTCGCCGGTGTCCCGTAATTCCACATGTTTTCATTTTTATGACACTTTCCTTTATTATATATAATCTGTATATGATTATATCTTATACAGATTATTATACTATATTTTTATTAATATTACAATAGACATATATAATTTTTCAATAAAAGGAGATTTTTTATGGAGTATAAGCTGAATTACGAACTCATAGGGATGAGGATTAGAGATTGTCGTCTAAAAATGAATTTAACGCAGGAAATCTTAGCAGAAAAAGCGGGAGTAACCCCACATCATATAAGCAGTATAGAAAAGAACAAAACAAAATTATCGTTACCCTGTCTTATAGCAATCGCTAATGCTCTCGGAACAACAACAGACCATTTGCTGATGGATAATGTTACGGCGGCGAGTATGCCGAATCTCTTGGGTGAAGCGAGAACACTTCTCGATGATTGTACGCCCGATGAAATATTTATTATTATAGAAACATCGAAAGCTCTGAAAAAAAGTATCAGAATGAAAAATTTACATAATTCTGACAAATAGATTATATTTTCTTGCGTAATGCTCTATACAGCTATGTCTGTAATTTTTATGTGCCATTCTCCATTTTATAAGTAATATAATTATTTATAATTTATATAATACATCAAATAATTCCCTATGTCAACATCAATACAGAATTAAATTCCCTGAAATATGATGTTGTGTGACTTATAATGTAATGCAAGAGGTGATTATTTTATGTATGATGAGAATCTATTCAACGAAAGATTGGCGAAATTACGAACTTCTAAAGGCGTTTCGGCGCGAAATATGAGCTTGTCAATCGGACAGAGTGCAAATTATATCAATAAAATCGAAAATAAAAAGGCATTTCCCAAAATGCAAAATTTTTTCTATATCTGCGAATATCTCGGTATTACTCCGAAAGAATTTTTCGACGACGAGATAAAATTTCCGGCGATTTACAGCGAATTATTCGGCAATTTGAAAGAGTTGGACGAAGAGCAAATTACAAACATTAACAATATCGTCAAAGGGTTGTTAAAAAAATAATATAAACTTAACAACAATATAGTATACTTATAAGAAAGACAAATCATCGTATTTTAAAACATGACTTTTATAATGTGTTGTTGTATAATATTCCTTGAATGGAGGAATACCTGTGAACTGGATACAATGCCTGTCGAAAGCTATTGATTACATCGAAAATCACTTGACCGACGATATTAATATAGACGAAATATCAAGCCAATCATATACATCAAGCTCTCATTTTCAGCTTATTTTTCATTTGGTGGTAGGTATGACTGTAGGCGAGTACGTCCGCAACAGACGGCTGAGTTCAGCCGCACAAGAGTTGTTACAGCCAAACAGCAGAATAATAGATGTAGCCATGCGGTATCAATACGATACGCAGGAGAGCTTTTCCAAAGCGTTTATACGGTTTCACGGCGTACCGCCGTCGAAAGTGCAGCGGGGGCAGGTCAAGTTGTTTCACCCGCTGAGTATTAACATAAACATTCAAGGGGGATTTGATATGTCAAGCAAATTTATAAATGAAATTCTATTTGTCGATTGGAGCGAAATCGACGGACAAAAGGGTGAGAAACTGACTGACGGGGAAAAATACAACAAGCTCGTGAATTGGGCGGGACAGGCAAGGGGACGAAATCCGAGCGTGTTTGACGCACTGACTGAATGGGTGTTGGACGATTCCGAGTGGAGCGGCGACAAACTCGCCGAAAACGAGCAGATTCTGATGCAGGGCGTATTTGCGCGGTTCAAGGAGCAGAACGCGCGGCTTCGCGAGTATTTGAAAGAGCTTGAACCGTCGGGAGTAGTAAATCCTGCGGTTTTCAAAGCGTTAAACGGATTTGATGACGCATTATCGGGAGTGCCGAATGAGGGGCCCGAATGGTTTCGTGATACGGTCGCTAAAGTATTTGTCGATTTTTCGGCTATGCGGGAGCGCAGAGTGCGTGAGAAAATAGCGGGAAACAAAACAGGACCCGCAGGCACTGATACCGTAGATTTGTATGGGTACATCAATTACTTGAAAGATTGTGACGCTCAGGTGCAGTGGGCGTTGTTTATGCCCGACATGGTTGAGCAACAGCAAAAGGGCTTCAAAGTGGACAGCTTTGAATACAAAAAGATGTCCGCCATGCGTTTTATCGGACGGGAGGGCGACGACTTGGACAATATGGAGATTCGCAGGGAACTTTTCCGCACTCTGGACGCTATGAACGATTATAAATCAGATTTTGACTATGATGTTTTATTTATGCACCACTACGGCTTAGGTGTGGACGTCGGGCAGTGGCATGGTGTCTGGGGGAGGTTTATGAAAGCGGACGCCCCTGTGCCGGAGGGATTTATCTATTGCGATTTCGTGCCGCATCGTGAGGGCAAGGCGGGTCCGCCGTATATATCGCAGTTCGCGTTCGCGACTTTTTCCGGCGATAACGACGCGATTCACAGGCATGAGGGTTATGACAGCGATGCAATGTACGATGTTACGAGGAATATAATGCTCGGACAGGGGGTAAGTATTCCGTACCCGGACAAATATTGGACTGCGGAAGTGTTTCCTGACGGCTGCGACAAACCCAGCGCCGCTTATATGTTTAGTGCGGAGCTGTAAAGAATTATAGTATAAAAATAAACCTAACGTGGCACATTGCGATATAACCGCAGTGTGCCGGTTTTTTATATAAAAAAGGAGACCAACTATGAAAAGTCAAGAGGTTTTTGAAAAAAAGTCAGATGTAAATTATGGTAAATGGATATAGAAATAAAAGGCATAGAAAAAGATTACCAAAAAGAAAAATTTGGCAAATAAATAAATGTCAGTATAAACAATTAAGGCAAATTAAAAGGGACATTATCTTTTAAGATTTTGAAAATAACCCTTGTGAGTTTGCCAGCCACATGGCCAAGTGCAGCATAATGGCGACCCTTTTGAGCAAATTTCTCGTTGTAATAAGATTTGAAAGTATCATTATTAAGGGAAACGTTCCAAGCAGCATTGACAAGAGCATATCGTAAGACACTTGAACCGCGCTTAGACATACGAGTAGATTTAGCTTTGAAATTACCGGATTGGCTGACAGTAGGATCAAGCCCAGCAAAAGCAATAAGTTGATTAGGATTAGAGAACCTTGAAATATCGCCGATTTCGGAGAGAATCATAGAGCCGTTAATCTCGCCGATACCGGGAATAGTCTTGATAATTGAATCAATATCGTTAAAAATTGTGCAAATACGTTTTTCAATATCATCAAGTTGAAGCTCGATTAATTGAATCTGCTTGATAGTATTAATGATTTGAAAAGCCATGTCACGATTAGGTGAAGCAATCGAACGTTTTGCCAAAGTTTTCAGTTTATCAGCTTTTTCACGATTGAATTTGCCGCGTGAATTAGAGTTCAAAAGGTTCGTAAGTTTTGTGATATTTGCTTTGGCAATCAAGCCTGCCGTTGGAAATTCTGACAATACGGCGTAAGTGCTTTTAAGATGGACAGAACAAAATGCCGAGCCAAACTCCGGAAAATTGATGTCAATATATGAAACAAGCTGTGTTTTTAAGCGGCAATTCGATTTTTTGACTGTCTGCCGGAATCGACACAGACCACGAAGTTGAAACAGAGCAAGCTCCTTTGGCTGCATAAGTCGGTACTCTTCCCGTGAAAGATACTTGCATATAGACTTGGCATCAATTTTATCTGTCTTGGAATTTCGGATTCTTGTTTTGCGTATCGACGAGGTTTCGATTGGATTAATCAACGCAATCCGATAGCCTAATTCCGCGACAAACGCCATGAGGTTTTCGCCGTAGATGGAAGTTGATTCAAGCCCGACTATAACATCGGCAGCAGGGTATTTCGCAAATGAGTTTTGGAATTTAGTAAATCCCATTTCATCATTCGTGAAAGAAAACGGTGCGGTAATAACTTTTTGGTCGCCTGTAACACAGGCATAATGTGTGTTTTTGGCGACATCTACGCCAACATATATCATATCTTTGTTTCTCCTGTATAAATATTTTGCTATTGCGGTTGCTCCCGCTTACTATTTATCCACGTATCCTTGTATCAGATTATAACTCCGAGCAGTTTCGGGCTATTCCAACTATAAACATTTAAGATAAATTTGCGGCTTTAGTCTCCTGGCGAGAAGTCCCATGGAATATCATTGGCTTCATTTACACATTAAAAGTCCGCAATGCTAAATCTTAGTCTGTATCATAGTGCAGATTTTTATAACCAATTTTTTACGAAAGGAATTGTGTGATTTAGCTATGAATATATCATACAAGTTACATATGAGTTTCAATGAACCTGCGCAAAATAAGCGCATAATCGACGGCTACGAGGAGAAACAAAGCATCCAAATCGCCGGAAATCTCGTCATATTCGCAGAAAACGCAAAAGCTGACGAGCCGTATATGGTTTGCTTCGCGAAATGGGATAATCCGTTCAATGCTTCGGAATATTACAACATCACCACGACTGCCGACTACGTTGAGGCGTTGGAATTATATGCTTGCGGCATAAAGTCATTCACGCAAATTATTCAAAACGAACGCGCCGAGTACAATTCTCCCGCACAAATTCTTACTGCCGCTGATTGTATTCCGAATGGGTTGAACGATGATTTGACAGACAAAGTGGTTGTCATCAAACCGGAGGTTCTCGCACCTGAATACTGCAGAAGTGAGCGGCAAATAAAGGTTGCACTTTCGGGGTTCGGTTGCTCTCCCAACGCTCGTGGAACCGCCGTATTCTGCAAGGATTTGTATTCCGGCAAAGAATCAAGGTTTGAACGGTACGATATACTTGGTTTGGCAGATACAAATAGGTTACCAGATTGGGCAAAACAGAAACTCGCACTGATGGAAGCCTTAAAAGAGCCGGGTGTATTCGAGTTTGGAGAGTATCATTTCAAGCCTTACCGTAAATTTGAGAGGCGTGACGGAGATACTGTCAAAAAGATGAACCGTATGAGCAGCGACCGTGAAATCGG